>JAPLEC010000353.1 GCA_026391515.1 Bacteroidia bacterium
TTTTGAAATCCGGACACGCATCTCTGATCACCCGGTAACAGCAGGATTGCCGATAAGGTGGATGCATCCTGATGATAAAATCGTTCAGGGATTAAAAGTTGCCGGAGAGGATGTCCAGGTCCTTGCCGCTGCCTTCTCTGATACTTCATTCTCAGGTACCGGCAGGTTCGAACCAGTGCTTGTGGCAAGAAATTATGGCAAAGGAAGGATATTCGTCACTTTACTGGGAACACCTGATGAGAATGAGAATCAGGCGTTGCACTGTACAGGATTTATCGTAACTCTGCAGAGAGGTGCTGAATGGGCAGCAAGAGGTTGCGTAACGCAAGAGGTGCCCTCTGACTTCCCGAATGCTGCAGGAGTTGTCCTCCGTCCTGATTTCAAAGCAATTACTCTCGATGAGGCTTTCACAAATATCAGCAGTTATGATATAACGAAAAGCACAAAGTATTATACTTTCATTCAGAGCCAGATCAGAAAAGCTGCCGGAGATGAAAAAGCTCTTCTAAAGCTGGAAAAGAAAATGGTGAGTGTTTTAACTAACAAAGAAGCTACGATTGAAGCCAAGAAGCTGATGTTACGTGAATTAAGCTGGATGGGAACTGACTATTGTGTTCCTTCAATAAAAAATCTTTCTGCTGTTCCGGAATTGAAGGATGAAGTGGATTTTGCACTGACAAGATTACAATAAATACAATAAATTTAACCGCAAAGAACGCAGAGTCCACCTGCGCTAAAGCTTCGGCGGGTAAAAAACACAGAGTTCGCAAAGATTGTGTAAATATTCTTTTTCTTTGCGACCTTTGCATAAGCTTTGCGTACTTTGCGGTTAATTATTTTTAATTTTAAATTGTCATGTTCTCACTCGTAGTTCCAATATATAACGAAGATAAGCTTATCGATGTGCTGATGAGCCGCACTATTGCAGCCATCGAATCTTTCACAAAAGATTATGAAGTGATCTTTGTTGATGACGGGAGCACGGACCAGAGTCTTTTGAAAATTCTCAGATGGAGAGAGAAAAATAAAAAAATAAAACTTCTTTCACTGTCGAGGAATTTCGGGCACCAGGCTGCTTATACTGCTGGACTTGAATATTGCAGGGGTGATATTGTTGCAATGATGGATGGCGATCTTCAGGATCCTCCGGAGCTACTTGGAGAAATGTACAGGAAGATCACTAAGGAAGATTTTGATATCGTCAGCGGGAAAAAAACTGGACGAAAAGGAAAAAGCAACCGGAACCTCTATTCCATTCTTTTTCATCTGGTATTCAGGCATATCGGTGATCTCAAAGACATGGAGAATTATGGTAACTACTCCATGATGAAAAGAATAGCCGTAAATGCTTTGCTGTCAATGAAAGAAAAAGTGCGTTATCTGCCGGGGCTCAGAACATTTGTCGGCTTTAAACATGGTGATGTTGAATTTGTACGGGATGATCGTTTCAGTGGAAAATCTAAGATGAACCTGCGAAAACTATTTAGACTTGGTGCCGATGCAATTTTCTCTTTTTCCAGATTCCCAATACGTATGTGCCTCATTCTTGGCACTTTAGGGACTTTAGTATTCATGGGTGCCGGTATTTACGTTTTAATCTCAAAAGCCAACGGGACTGCAATTTCCGGCTGGTCATCAACATTACTGAGCATCTATTTCCTGGGATCAGTTCAGCTGGTCTTTCTGGGAATTATGGGTGAATATATTTTCAGGAATTACAAGGAGTCACAAAACCGTCCGGTTTATTTTGTCAGGAAATTCTATGATGACAATCCTGAAAAATAATGGAACGAGATTGAAATATATCTTTTTTGCAAGTTCAGCATTTCTTCTTATCATAATGATTATCCTGAGCAGAAATGCCGGTATTTCATGCGATGAAGTTCTTCATTATGAACACTCTGTAGCAGTATATAATTATTTTGCCACTAACGGCAGCGATCATTCTGCGCTTGAAACTCCTGTAACACATCTGAAGTATTATGGTCAGTCTTATGATAATATTGTAACCATTCTCACAAAATGGTTCAATATTGATGATGTTTACGGTTTTCGTCATTTAATGAGCTCTCTGGCCGGTTGGCTGACAATCTTTTTAACAGCACTTTTTGCAGTCTGGCTTTCCGGTTACAGAACCGGAATTCTTGTTCTGTTTATGTTCGCTGTCTCTCCGACTTTCATGGGTCATGCCCAGAATAATCTGAAAGATGTTCCATTTGCCCTGGCATATATATCAGGAACTTTTTTTACAGTCAGAATCCTTTTTTCTGAAAAGAAAATTTTACTGTCCGATCTTGTTTTGCTCATTTTCAGCATTGCTTTCTGTGTCAGCATAAGGGCAGGTGGATTGCTTTTAATCTGTTACCTGTATCTCTTTTTCATTTTGATACTTATTTATAAAAAGGTAAAAGAGGGTAAATTTGATCTTCATGAAAGTGGTAAACGGCTGATAATTATTACATTAATTGCCGCGACAGCATATTTCCTTAGCATCCTCCTTTGGCCTTATGCATTGCAGTCACCTTTAAAAAATGTAATTGGATCGTATCGTGTTATGGTTCACTATCCGGATACTTTCAGACAGATTTTTGAAGGGAAAACTGACTGGTCAGATTTTATGCCATGGTACTACTTACCAAAATCAATGGTAATTACTATACCTGTAATTATTTTTATCGGATCTCTTATTCTGCTTTTCTTCTCTAAAAAGATTTATGATTCAGGGAAAACTCTTATTTATGGGATTATTGCTATCACAATTCTGTTTCCCTTATGCTTTGCAATTATCGAAAAATCAAACCTTTACAGTTCGTGGCGACAGTTCCTTTTTGTTTATCCTGCAATCGTGCTTTTTGCCGCTTCAGGATTCAATTATATTTTTGATCTGGTGAAAAACAGATTCGCCAGATGGGTCCTGTTTGCAATTCTTTTTCTGCTTTCAGTACATCCGATTGGCTTTATGGCAAAGAATAAGCACTATTGTTATATATATTATAATCAATTTGTCGGCGGACTGAAAGGTGCTTATGGTAACTACGAGACCGATTATTATTTTACCGGTCAGACTGAAGCATCGAAATGGCTGATAAGTTATCTTAAAGAAAATAAGATAGATACAGCAGTTGTAAAAGCGACATATACAGTTTCATGGCAGTTCAGAAACCAGCCTTCAATTAAAACTTCTTATTTCAGAAATGAAGAGAGAAGCCAGTGCGACTGGGATTATGCTATTGTTACAAACAGGTATATTCCGCCTTATCAGTTGAAGAAAAAGATTTGGCCGCCCGAAAATATCATACATATAATATATGCTGACAGCATTCCGATTTGTGCTGTGCTGGAAAGGAAAACAAAGGCAGATTTTTACGGTTATAGGGCTCTGGAAGAGGGGAGAAACAATGAAGCAATAAGGTACTTTGAAGAGGCTCTGAAAATTAATGATAAGGATGAAATGATTTTTTATAATTTTGCACGGGCTTTATCTAATGATGGCCAGTATGAAAAAGCAGATTCGGTTCTTAAGAAGGGGCTGGAAATAAATCCTGATTGTGAACCGATTTTGATGTATCTCGGAAATATTGCCAAAACGAATAAAAACGCAAATGATGCAATTAAATATTACGAGAAACTTATTGAGGTGAACAGGAAATATTTTGAAGCGTACGTAGAACTGGCAAAACTGACAGGTGAAAAAGATATTCAGAAAGCACGGAAATTATTAAGAACATGTCTGAAAATGAACCCAAAAAATAAGCCGGCAATAATTGCTCTGGCTGACACATATAGAAAAAGTGATCCGGACATTGCAAGAAAATATGATGAAATAGCAAATACAATTAAATAACTATAAAACTAAAATAATGAAAAAATTAGCCTTAACTCTCTCATTATCATTGATTTTAGCGATAAGTGGATTAATTCCGGCAGTTGCGCAGGAGCAGCCCAAGCCGAAGAAGGATACTGTTAACCTTGATACTGATGCCAAGCCAAAACAGTATTATGCTGTAGAAGATGAGAAAACTGAAGCTGATAAAGAATCCGGTAAAAGTCATGGAGTATCTATATTAATTATTGCTGCTGCCGTAATAGTTGTTGGCGGAGTTGCATTTTTCCTGCTGAAGAAGAAAAAGTAAAGTTATTTCTAATATCAGGTCAGAATCCTCCTGCAGAACTCAACACACTTTTTAACTTCAGCAACCGCATCTGATCCCTCGGGTACCTGATATTCCAGCTCAATATCGACATTGATCGGCCATTTGTTCTTTTTGATCAGGAGAAGAATATCAGCAATCGGAGTCTCTCCTTTACCCCATTCCATATTTGTATTGACAGGATTTCCTTTGGGGCCTGTCTTGTCTTTCATGTGGATGCTGAAGATCCTGTTGTGAAGTTTTTCGATTATTCCGTTTGGATGAAGACCAGTGGCACCAAAATAGTGGCCAGCATCAAAGTTCAGCATTATAGCCGGCGAATAATCAAGAAATTTTTCGAAGCTCCATCCAGGTTCTCCGGGCTGAAGATGCTGATGCATAATGGCATACATCCCATGCTTTTGTGCGAAAGGACCCAGTTTCTGACATGATTTATCTCCGATTTCTGTTGAGACGCCTTTTGCCCCCAGAGCTTTGGCAGTATTAAATGCATAATCTATCTCTTCATCTGACCAGTTTTCAGGCGAGAATTTGGCGATGTGGATTTTTACGCCAGCCCTGTTGTACATCTTACGAAGCTCTTTAAATTTTGTCATGGGTGCTGATATACGCCATTTTTTCTGTGCTTCAGCTGTCTCCTGCATTGCTTTTTGAAATGCTGCTTTCTGCTCATCACCAGCATCAAGCGGTAGTCTGGCAGGCCCCTGTGGTATTCCGGCATAAAGCTCAATGGTATTGCTCATCATTTCAATAGAGCTGATGCCGCATTGTAAACAATATTTCAGCGTATCCTCTGCTGTTGGGGACATGCTTCGCCAGCTATACGTTATTGCTCCAACCTGAACTCCCCCGAATTTTGAATTTGACTTTTTAGCCTTTGTCTTTTTTGGCTCAGTGCATGAAGAAAAATTTACAGGAACAAGTGCAAATGTGGCAGCAGCAGCAGTCATTCCAAGGAACCTACGGCGGGAAACAATATTATTAGATTTATTCTGCATTGTATTGATTATTAGTTATTTAAAATATTTAAAACCCACCCCTATCCTCCCGCTGCGCTAAAGCTTCGCGGGACAAGCTCTCCAAAGAGGGGATTCTTTCTTCCTTGAACCTTGAACCTTGAACCTTATACCTTGGTCCACACGTTTCCCTTCGCATTCGAATTCACAACTGCATGGATGAATTTCATTCCTCTGACACCATCATGGACTGTTGGAAATTCTCCCGGTTTAAATTTCTCTTTCCGGATTGATTTTGCTGTACCTCTGTAGATATTTGCCAGAGCTTCATAAATGCCTTCCGGGTGTCCTGCCGGCATTGTATGTCCCTCTTCGGCAAGCTTATCATTGTAACCATGAGCCGGCTTAAACACCTTTGTAGGTTCTGAGTCATGAAGCATATAGAGGTAATTGGGATTTTCCTGGCTCCATTTAAGACTTGCCTTTGAACCATAGACTGCAATTGAAAGATTATTTTCCTCCCCGGCGCAAACCTGGCTCGACCTGATGACGCCTTTAAGCATTTTATTAAACCGTAATAATATTGTGCCATCAAGATCAAGCGTCACACCATCTTTCACTGAGTTAAGGTCAGATAATACTTCTTTTACTTCAAGACCCGTAGTGTACTCAATAAGATTGAAGGCATGCACTCCGATGTCTCCCATACAGCTGCTTGCTCCTGCCATCTTCGGATCGAGTCTCCATACTCCGGTTATCCTGCTTCCGGTACCATGAATTATCGAATTGATCCATCCCTGATAGTATTGAGCATCAATTCGTTGTATTGTGCCGAGAACACCCTTAGCTATCATGTCTCTCATCTGGCGTACCATTGGATACCCCGTGTATGTATGGGTCAAAGCAAATGTCAGCTTGTTTTTTGCGACCAGTTTTTCAAGTTCCAGAGCTTCCTTGACAGTAATTGTCATGGGTTTTTCACATACAAGATGAAAGCCATTGTCAAGGAATTTCTTAGCGAAAAGATAATGATAGGCATTTGGAGTTACAATTGCAACAACTTCCATCCTTTCATTCTTGGGAAACTTAAGCTCTCCTTTGATAAGAGCGTCAACACTGTTATAACAGCGTGCAAGGCTGATACCTTCTTTGACTGCGAATTCCATGCTCTTTGCATAATTAATATCGAAGACGCCTCCGACAAGTTCATAATCATTACAGATGCGTGAAGCACGGCGATGAGCATCACCAATGAATGCTCCGATACCACCGCCTATCATTCCCATTTTAATTTTCTTCATATGAGTGTAGTTTAATTTGTTTATTAAGCAAATGAAATTTAGTTTTTTATATTATTTATACCCCCATCCCAACCTACCCCCACAGGGGAAGGAGTTGGTTCTACTTTTCCCCCTTGGGGGAAAATGAAAGGGGGTAAATGAATTGTAAAATATTTCTTTAAGTCAAATTTTAAGGTGTACAGGTCATTTCTTCCTGAAATGCAAAAACGTAAAGGCAGCTATCATTACGGCAGGAACAATTGCTACATACCTTAATGTATAAGCTCCTCCAGTAAGCTGAGCTGCTGCCCACTGTGCGGCTTCTATAGTACCTTCGGCTGCATTTTTAAGTACATCGACTACCTGTCCCGAAGGAATTGCTGCTGCAGTCCGAGCATCAAAGATTGCACCAAGCGCTGGTTGAGCAATTGCACCTCCGAGGAATCCGATACCTCCCATTATAGCAAGACCTAAAGCACCGCTCTGCGGAATATTTTCTGAAACAAATCCAAGCATAGTAGGCCAGAAGAATGCAATTCCGAGAGCAAAAATACCTGCTGCGGCAAATAACATAATTCCATTTGTATATCCCATCAGGATAAGACCTGCAAAAGCAAGTATTGCAGATAACAATAATATTAATGTAGATTTTGTATTGTGTACGAAGGTACCTCCAAACTGTCGGGCAAGAGCCATAATTCCGGAAATCCATACAAGGAGAAGGATTGGATTATGCGAGACATTTGCAAGCAGTGCGGCAATCCATTGATTAGTACCAAGTTCGGTAGCTGCGGTAAGTATCATGCAGAATGCCATGAAAAGGAAAAGAGGACTGATACATGCCTTCAGCATATCTTTATAAGAAAATCCTGAAACAACCCGTTCAGTCTGCGGGAATTTCTTGCTAAGGAACATAAATCCATAAATAAATGTAGGGATCAGCATAATACCCATTGCATAACGCCAGTCATCAAGCCCAATATTGTTAAAAAGATAAACTATAAGTCCGCCTATCACAATGCCGGTGGGGAACCATGCATGAAATCTGTTAAGGCGGCGTGTCTTTTCGTCAGTATACATGCTTGTTATTAATGGATTACAGGCGGCTTCAACACTTCCGTTGGCAACTCCTATAAAAAGTGTTGAGATGAACAGAGTCCAGAAACCTGTGGCAACAATCGTCAGTACAATTCCAACCACATGACAGAAAAATGCAATAGCAATTATTCGTCCCAGACCGATGATATCGACTAAAGGGCCACCGAATACCATTGCCAATGTAAAGCCCCAGAAAGCTGTACCTACAATCCAGCCGACCTGGGTATGAGTAAGATTGAATTCAGTTGCCCATGCTTCAACGAAAGAACCTCTTGTGGCAAATGCCAGAGCAGTAACAACTAATGCAACACAACTTGCATTGAATAACAGTGTTTTTCTTATTGCTGTATCCATGGAGAAGGGAGTTAATAATTATTCAGAAATGATCTGGTTAATAATATGATACATTATTTTTCAAAGGCAGAGTCAAAAGCAATATCTGATGGTGCAAAGTCAACGGCCTTTATAAACTGGCAAGCCTCTTTTGCTCCATGTTCCCGATCCATACCGCTGTCTTCCCATTCAACAGATAAAGGACCTTTGTAACCAATCCGGTTTAGAGCCCTGATAATCTCTTCAAAATTGACGTTCCCGCGCCCGGGACTTCGGAAATCCCAGTAACGTCCGTTTGATCCGAAATCAGTATGGCCTCCAAAGACTCCCGCTTCAGTAGGAACATCTGACCATGCTGCATCTTTCATGTGAACATGGAAAATGCGGTCACTAAAAGTATGGATAAACTTCACATAATCAACACCCTGGTATCCGAAATGCGAGGGGTCATAATTAAATCCGAAAGCAGGATGATTATTTACGGCCTTTAAGGCTCTCTTTGCAGATGCAATATCAAAAGCGATCTCTGTAGGATGCACTTCAAGACCAAACCGTATTCCTAGTTTTTTATAAGCATCCAAAATCGGTTTCCACCGTTTGGCAAATTCTTTAAATCCATCCTCTATCATTTTTGGAGTATTAGGCGGGAAGGAGTAAACCATGTGCCATATCGGGCTTCCTGTAAAACCATTGACGATTGACACACCCAGCCTTTTAGCAGCTTCTCCCGTTTTGATCATTTCCTCTGCAGCACGTTTCCTGACACCTTCCGGGTTGCCGTCACCCCAGACATAATCTGGTAAAATACTCTTATGACGGTCATCGATGCGATCTGCAACTGCCTGTCCTACAAGGTGATTCGAGATAGAAAATACCTTTAGTCCATATTTATCCAGAAGCTTGCGTTTAGCCCTGCAATAAGCATCATTGGCTTTGTTAACTTCAAAATGATTACCCCAACATGCCAGCTCCAGGCCATCGTAACCGAACGATTTAGCTTTCTGACATACTTTTTCCAGTGGAAGATCTGCCCACTGGCCTGTGAATAATGTTACTGGTCTTCCCATTTATTTAAGTTTAAAGTTTAGTTTGTTATTATGAGTTGCAAGTTTCAAGTTACAGGTTAAAAAGTCCTTTTAGTTAGATCATCTTTTGACTTGCAACCTGTAACATGCAACCTGCAACTTTTTTAAAGTTCCCTAATCCATATATTTCTGTACGACACCGGATTATTATGATCCTGAAGCTGAAGGCTTGCCGGACCATGTGCTTTAATGGCAGTCTCAGGAATCTTTGTGTAATCAGTTGGTCCTCTTAAGCTTACATTATTCTGTACCAATACTCCGTTATGTAGTACTGTAACCCTTGGAGGTGTAAAATATGTGATTGAATCTTTATTAAAAGTAGGAGCAGTATAAATAATGTCGTAAGTTTGCCATTCTCCTGGTCCCTTGCTAGCATTTACCAGCGGGGGAAACTGCTTATAAATACTTGCTGCCTGACCATGCCGGTAAGTTCGGTTATTATAGCTGTCAAGTACCTGAACTTCATAACGCTCCTGAAGAAATACACCACTGTTTCCCCTGTCCTGGCTGTCACCGGACACTTCAGAAGGCGTCTTCCATTCAATATGCAGCTGGAAATTCGAAAATTTGCGTTTTGTTCGTATATAACCCGCTCCCTTTACAGTTATCAGCGCACCATCCTTTACGATCCAGCCGGAAGGATTACCTCTTGTGTCTTCCCATTCCGTGTTTATATCTTTTCCATCGAACAGTACGATCGCATCTGATGGGGGCTCCCGGTCTGTTGCACCAGGTTGGATAATTTTAACTTCAGGATCCCAAACCTCCAGCATGCCCGGGGTCATCCTGGTAGGATCAGCCGCGGTTTGGGTTTGCTGTGTCTGTGATGGTTGCTGTTGCTGTTGTT
>JAPLEC010000101.1 GCA_026391515.1 Bacteroidia bacterium
ACCTAAATTAAATATCAATTGAATATGAGCGACATACGCAAACTTGAACCAAAACAGCTCTGGAATTTCTTTCATGAAATAACTCAGATTCCACATCCTTCAAAAAAGGAACAGAAAATCGTTAATTTTATAGTAAAATTCTTCAAAGAGCATAAGCTCTAAAATTTTGTTGATAAGGTAGGTAATGTTATTATCAGAAAACCTGCAGCAAAAGGAATGGAAAAACTCAAAGGGGTGATTTTACAAACTCACCTCGATATGGTACCTCAGAAAAACAGTGATAAAAAACATGATTTTGAAAAAGATCCCATCCAAACCTTGATTGACGGTGAATGGGTAAAAGCAAATGGTACAACACTTGGTTCAGACAATGGAATTGGCGTTTCAGCCGCTCTTACAGTTCTTGCTTCAAAAGATTTGCCTCATGGCCCGATAGAAGCTCTTTTCACTATTGATGAGGAGACAGGAATGACTGGCGCATTTGGATTGAAACCAGGCTTTTTAAAAGGCGATATTCTTATGAATCTTGATTCAGAAGACGAAGGAGAGCTTTATGTCGGCTGTGCGGGAGGAATCGATGTGAGCACTACAAAAAAATATACGGAGGAAAAATCACCAAGAGGCATGACTGCCTACAGGGTTGTGGCAAAAGGCCTGAAAGGCGGCCATTCGGGAGTTGACATAGCTCTTGGAAGAGCAAACTCGAACAAGATTATGTTCAGATTCCTCATACAGGCTGAAGCTGATTTCGGAATCAGACTGGCTGAAGCTGCAGGAGGAGACCTTCGTAATGCAATACCGCGGGAATCATATTCCGTTCTTCTTGTTCCGGGCGCCAAAGCAAAAGCATTTGAAATATTTGTTAAGGGATATGAAAAAATATATAAAGCCGAATTTGCAGAAACAGAGCCAACTCTTTCGTTTGCCTGCAAGAAGGTTGATATCCCAGCAATGGTCATGAGCAAAGCTGACCAGTTTAAAATTATCCGTGCCATTTTTGCATGTCCGAATGGTATTCAGCGAATGAGCCAGGCAATGAAAGGACTTGTTGAAACTTCAAATAACCTTGCAATTGTAAGATGTATTAAAGGTAAATTTGAGGCTCATAACCTTACACGCAGCTCTGTCGATTCTTCAAAGCTGGCAA
Source organism: Bacteroidia bacterium (assembly GCA_026391515.1). Lineage (GTDB taxonomy): Bacteria > Bacteroidota > Bacteroidia > Bacteroidales > VadinHA17 > LD21. The sequence goes on from JAPLEC010000101.1 coordinate 1,148, forward strand.
CAGCATGGAAGATAGCAGCAGTATTCCATCTCATTGATGCTAAGGTCACATTAACTGGAAGTTATCCGGGATGGAAACCTAACATGGAATCTCCGATACTGAAAACCATGAGCGGAGTATATAAGAAAAAATTCGGCAAGACTCCTGAAATAAAAGCTATACATGCGGGACTGGAATGCGGACTTCTTGGTGGTGTTTACCCGAAACTCGATATGATATCTTTTGGACCAACTATACGATTCCCGCATTCTCCAGATGAAAAAGTTTATATTCCATCGGTTCAGATGTTTTACGATTTTCTTTGTGAAACGTTGAAACAGGTATCGGCAAAATAGCTCGTAGCTGATAGCTCGTAGCTCGTGGCAAATGTCGTTCCTCTCCATGAGCTATGAGCCACAAGCCATGAGCTATTCTATTTTTATCTCCACCATCACATCATCCTTCATCACATTGGCATTCACCTTTGCTGAGACTTTGATAACTCTTCCGTTTACTGGTGATTGAATCTCATTCTGCATTTTCATCGCTTCAAGTATAACCACCGGTTCACCACGCAAAACGTTTGAACCCTCCCTTACCAGTACATCGATAATCTTACCTGCGCAAAACGTTTGAACCCTCCCTTACCAGTACATCGATAATCTTACCTGGCATCGGCGCTTTAACAGATTCCTGCTCCACTTTACCTTTTTTGGAATTCAGGACTTTCATCCTTTGAAGCGAAAAAGGTGTCTCTACAGTGAATGTATAGCTGATATCATTAAAAAGTATTTCATATTTATTCTGGCGCGAGCTTACAACCTCAACGGAATATTTCCTGTTTTTCCATAAAATATAGGTGCCATAAATTTCATCGGCTTTCAGCTGAACTATATACTCACGCTTGCCGATTTTAATCTTGTTTTTCAACGGCATGGGGAAGCTGAATTTTTTACTTTCAGATGAAAGAGCATAAAGCTTGTCGATTTTTAGCTTACTGTTCATATTTGTTAACCGACTGATTTAAAACTGATTAATTCTCTTATTTAGGAGCCATGGACTCATTTCTTTTCCATTCTCAAAATCCACACTGATACTGTCTGCCTGGAGATTTTCCTCAACGAATAATTTTGTTGCAAGCCAGGCAGCAAGCATCTTCTCATATTCACTGTTGAAATAATATTTGTCAAGATCTTTTTCGATAAAAGCAGTGGTGAATGAACCATTCAGGAATTTCTGATTGCGGACAAGCATCCTGAAGAATGGGAGTGTCGTCTTTGTCCCTCTTATCCAGACTTTATCGAGCGCCATTTTGCAATTCTTGATGGCCTCTTTGCGATCCTTGCCGCTGACAATAAGTTTGGCGATCATTGAATCATAATTTGCAACAATTGATGATCCTGCCTGGATGCCGGTATCCACTCTCACGTACGGTTCTGAAGGCATAGTCAGATTCTCAATCTTGCCCGGGTCTGGAGCAAAACCAGCCTGAACATTCTCAGCATTGATCCTGCATTCGATTGCCCATCCGGTAAATTTAATATCTTCCTGGTGAAATTTCAAAGCTTCGCCATTGGCGATCCTGATCTGTTGCTCAATGAGATCAATACCTGTAACAATCTCGGTAACTGGATGTTCAACCTGGATCCTGGTATTCATCTCCATGAAATAGAAGTTTTTATCTGAATCAAGAAGAAACTCTACTGTCCCTGCTGATGTGTAATTAACAGTTTTGGCAATCTCGACAGCCATCCTGCCCATCTTTTTTCTTAGCTTTTTATCAATAGCGCATGAGGGAGCTTCCTCAAGAAGCTTCTGATGCTTCCTCTGAATTGAACACTCTCTTTCACCCAGATGAATTACATTTCCCTTAGTATCACCAAGTATCTGAAATTCAATATGTTTTGGGTTTTCGATATACTTCTCAATAAATACAGAAGGGTCATTAAAAGCTTTTTCAGCTTCTTTGCTGGCGATGAAAAACATCTTCTCCATCTCTTCAGCTTTGCGCACAATTCTCATTCCTCTCCCTCCACCTCCTGAAGCAGCTTTAATAATCACCGGATAACCGATCTTGTCGGCAATTTCAACAGCTTCTTCCTCATTTGATATATTTCCCTCGCTTCCCATGGCCATAGGTATCCCTCTCTGCATTGCTAACTTACGGGCTATTGTCTTGTTTCCCATTTTATAAATTGCATCGGGCGATGGGCCAATGAATATTAGCTTGTTATCAAGGCATTTTTGAGCGAAGTAGGCATTTTCGGCAAGAAAGCCATAACCTGGATGAACGGCATTTGCTCCTGTTTTTAATGCTATCGCAATTATCTTTTCTATATCCAGAAAAACAGGGATTTCAGAAACATCCTCTGTATTATCAAAAATTTCATCTGCAAATGAGAGGTACATAGCGTTTGGTTCAACAGCTGTTTTGACTGCTACAGTTTTGATCTTCATCATCTGGGCAGTCTTCATAATCCTGATTGCTATCTCACCTCTGTTGGCTATTAGTATCTTTTGTATTTTCATATATCCTTGGTTGAAACGGCATGCATGCCGTTTTTGCAATTTAATCGGTTCCTATCCGTTCCCTATACGCCTTTGCGCCGTTACGCCTTTGAGCCTTTGTGCCGTTTATAAAGGCATATTCCCATGCTTCCTTGCCGGTACCTTTACCCATTTGTTACTCAGTGCACTAAAGGCAGAGATTATCTTTTTCCTTGTTACTGCAGGATCAATAACCTCATCGATATAGCCGAGCTCATCAGCAATAAAGGGATTTGCTATTTTGTCACGGTATTTTTTTACAAGCTCTTTCTTAAGCTCTTTTGGATTTTTCGATTCAGCAAGCTCTTTGCGGTAAAGAATAGCAACTGCCCCATCTGGCCCCATTACAGCTATTTCGGCTGATGGCCATGCAAAGCTGAAATCACCTCCAAGGCTCTTACTATTCATGACAATAAATGCTCCTCCATAGGCTTTTCTCAGTATAACAGTGATCCTTGGAACAGTTGCTTCGCTATATGCAAACAGCAATTTTGCGCCATGCCTTATAATACCTGCATGCTCCTGATCCTTACCCGGAAGGAAGCCCGGGACATCCTCCAGTGTAAGAATAGGTATGTTGAATGCATCACAAAATCTGATAAATCTCGCCCCCTTTGTTGACGAATCAATATCCAGGACACCTGCAAGAACTTTTGGCTGGTTTGCTACGATACCAATGGTTTTGCCCTTGAGTCGCGCAAATCCGGTAACCAGGTTTGGTGCATAGAGTTCTGCAGTTTCGAAGAAGCTGTTTTTGTCGACTATAAGCTGTATTATGTCTTTTACATCATATGGCTTGTTGGGATCATCCGGTACTATATCGCGAAGCTTCTCATTGATATCCGGAGTCGAACCATCATCAGCAACCACCGGAGGATTCTCCACGTTGTTTGACGGGAGGTAAGCAAGAAATTTCTTCAATGCCAGGATCGTATTCTCCTCATCATCATAGATCATATGAGCTACTCCGCTTTTGCGTCCATGAACCTCGGCGCCTCCAAGCTCTTCGAATGTAACATCTTCATTAAGAACCTCTTTGACAACATTGGGTCCTGTCACAAACATGTAACTGGTATGGTTTACCATAAAGACGAAATCGGTGAGGGCAGGGGAGTAGACTGCACCGCCTGCTGCGGGTCCCATAATT
>JAPLEC010000071.1 GCA_026391515.1 Bacteroidia bacterium
GTCCGACAAAGTCGGTAAGTCCGGAAGCAAGCTCTTCAATCTTGGAATTTCGCTGTTCGTCCTGTTTGATCTTATAGATCATCGCCAGATCGACATTCTCTGTCTGAGAGTACATCCACAGAGGCACAAAAAGCAACAGCAACAAGCTGATGCTGATTTTTCTGATTTTCATTTTTAAGGTTTTAAAATTTTTTAGAGAGTTAAAAGTAATTAAAATAGAACTTCATTATCTGGTGAGCATAAAATGATTTAACAATAATTAACTATGCTTTAATTCTTTTTCTGTGTTCAAAATTTTGATCGGTTGATCAAAATCTTTGATTAACTATTGTTAATCAATCCGTTATTTTAATTAAATTTGATATAGGAAGATTAGCGGGATTTGTTCCATTTTATAATCAGACTATGAAAACCAATAAGTTAATTCTGTTTTTCCTGATATCAGTTTTGATGTTTCTCCTTTCCTGCAAAAAGGTTGAAAAGTTTATGATAGTCACAACCGGCACAGTAACTAATATTCAAACAACTTCTGCTGATGTTTCCGGTACAATCACTGACCTTGGGCAGGGAGCAACTCAGTACGGACATTGCTGGTCTGCAAACCCAAATCCGACAATTGCAACCGGATCAAAAACAGAACTGGGAACTCCTTCATTAGGAGATTTCACCAGCAACCTGAACAGTTTAACACCAAACAAAATATATTATGTCAGAGCATATTGCAGTCGTGGCAGTACTGTAGTCTATGGAGACGAGATAACATTAACTACTCTGGCCGTGATAACTACAACCACTGTAACCTTAAGTGGCTACAGTCAGGCTTCAAGCGGTGGAACAATCGAAAATGGAAGTGGTGCAGAAATTATTGCCCGCGGTATTTGCTGGAGTATAAATGAGAATCCGACAATCAGTCTTGCTACTGTAACATCAAATGGAACTGGCACTGGTTCTTTCACGAGCACCCTTACAAGTCTGGGCCAAAGTGTAACATATTATGTAAGGGCTTATGCAACAAATGATGGTGGTACTTCTTACGGCAATCAACAAACTTATTTTCATTGGTATCCAATTGGAAAATAATTAAACTACTTAAAACTCAAATAATCAATATATTACAATATTATTTAACAATAAGCAACTATTAGCTTTTATCCAAGGAGACATCCCCCTTTCCTCGTTGGCTTCGCCGATCCCGCAAGCGGGATTCAAAGGGGGAATTAATCGCTTGACCCATTGCACAATTCTTCTTTTGTCTTTTGGCTAACTTTATCTTCTGAAGCCTTGACGAAGGAGGATTATTCTTTTAATAAATATCTTAAACGATTTGCAAATTAATCAAAAATAGTTTAATTTTGGTCAATGAAATGATCATTATGTTATGAGGACAATCTATGAACTATCAGCAAAGGCTGTCGAACTAATATCAACAACACATATCCGGAGCCAGATCAAATGGCTTGAACAACCTGAACGGCTGATCTGCATTAAAGGAAGCAGAGGCGTCGGGAAAACAACACTCCTGCTCCAATATGCCAAAACAAGATTGCCAGATAAACCTTATGTCTATGTAAGCCTTGATAATCTGTACTTTACTGAAAACAGACTTTCTGATTTTGCCGATGATTTTTACAAGCACGGAGGTAAGTATCTGCTTATCGATGAAGTACATCACTACTTTAACTGGTCCGCCGAGCTGAAGAATATCTACGATACCATGCCCGATCTGAAAATAATCTATACCGGATCATCCTTGCTGCACCTTACAGAGGGCAGAGCTGATCTGTCAAGACGCAGCGTCGTCCATACACTCCCCGGACTCTCCTTAAGAGAATATATCAGTTTTTCGGATAATATTGAATTCCCTGTACTCGGATTTAAGGATATTCTTCATAACCATATATCATTATCGAAGAAAATATGGCGAAAAATCAAGCCCATAAAAAAGTTTTCCGAATATATCGAAACCGGCTATTTCCCTTTCTTCCTTGAGGGTAAGGAAAACTATAAAAGCAAATTACGTGAAGTCATAAATCAGGTGCTGGAGTCAGACCTTCCATTTGCTGCAAAAATTGATTATAATAATATTCATAAGCTGAAACAGCTTCTTTATGTGATATCGGAAAGTGCACCCTTTAAACCAAATATCGAAAAGCTGAGCGAAAGAACGGGCATGTCGAGGAACACACTGAAAGATTACCTTCATCACATGAGCGATGCCCTGCTGATTAACCTTTTATACAAAGACAGCAAAGGTATCAGCAGGCTGACAAAACCGGAAAAGATCTATCTTCATCATCCTAATCTGATGACAGCTATTACGGGTGATGAAGCGAACATCGGGAATCTCAGGGAGACTTTTTTTTATAATCAGGTTTCCAACAATCTTCAGGTAAATTACACTGACAAAGGCGATTTTTTAGTCGATAATCGTTATATCTTCGAAATCGGCGGAAAAAACAAAACAACAAAGCAAGTAAAAGGTATTACAAATTCATACCTGGCTCTGGACAATATCGAATCA
>JAPLEC010000228.1 GCA_026391515.1 Bacteroidia bacterium
TCTTGAGAACTTCTGGAGCAAATGGCCGGAAGATTCAGTGAAAGCTCTTGTCGATTATTCAAAGAAGCTTGGTGTCGGGATTATTCTCTGGCGACATTCAAATACTCTTCACAATCAAAAAGCACGACAGGAGCTCTTCCAGAAATGCTACGATCTCGGAATTGCAGGTTTGAAAATTGATTTCTTCGACCATGAAGCAAAAGAGGTGATTGACCTGTATGAGTCAATCCTCAAAGAGACTGCTGCACTTAAGCTTATATGTATATTTCATGGCGCCAATAAACCAACCGGATTATGGCGTACATACCCTAATGCATTTATTTATGAAGGAGTTAAAGGTATGGAAGCCAGCAAGTTATTAGACAGGGCAACTCACGAAACTACAATTCCTTTTACGAGAATGCTGGCCGGTCCTGCTGATTATTCTGTATGTCATTTTGGTACCCGTCGTCAAAACACTACATGGGTGCACCAGGCAGCAACAGCTGCAATTTATGCTGCACCTGTCATAACCTATGCAGCAACTCCTGCACATATTCTTGAAAATCCGTGCGTAGAAATGATAAAAAGCATTCCTTCGGTATGGGATGAAACAAAAGTTCTTCCCCCGTCAGAAATCGGGGAACTTGCAATTTACGCTCAGCGAAAAGGAACTACATGGTTTTTATCAGTAATTAATGGTCTTCAGCCAAAGACAATAAAAATTCCTCTTTCATTCCTTGGAAATGGAAGCTATGACACACTAATACTGAATGATAATCCTGCGAATCCTGCTGATGCTGTTGTTTCTTTTGGAAATGCCATCCAGAATGACATCATAAATGTTGAGCTTGGCGTGGGAGGTGGATATATGACAAAATTTGTCAGAAACTTAAAATAAAATTATTGACTTTAAGTTCTATTAGAGTAACTTACGTTAATTAATACTTAGATATTCAGATGAAAGCGAAAGAAACTCTATTCCGGAAAATAATAATAGTGCCTTTAATTGCAATGATAGCCCTATGCAGCTCCTGTTCAAAAAAATCGAGCGGAGAACAGGGTCCTTCAGATATATGGGATATAGACAATGATGGTATCCCTAAATTCGTAGATACCAATTATATAGAACTTTCAAAGATCAACAGGATATCTAAATTCCGCTCTTCTGTCGGTCACGATTATTCCGATTTTACTGAACAATGCAGAAGCATGAAACACTATTTCGAGCCTCTTGGCACGATAGATTGGTCAACAGTCAAGATATATTGTCCTGTTACAGGTGTAATTACACGGGTTGAGGAGGAAGGATATGGAACAAAGGTTGAGATCATGTCAACAGAATATCCTGCATTCCGTTTCCAGATCTTCCATATTAACCTTGCAGTTTCACGCACTGTTTCTGAACAGGTTCAGTCCGGGGTATATCTTGGGACACATATCGGATCGTCCACATATTCAGATATTTCAGTTATTGTAAATGATCCAACAAAACAGGGCCGAATGGTTTCTTATTTTCAAGTCATTACCGATAAAGTATTTTCCGAGTATCAGAGTCGCGGAATAACCGCAAGAACCGACCTGATTATTTCGAAAGACCTGAGGGATGCAAATCCTTTGACATGCAGTGGTGGAGGTACCTTCACTTCAGGCGATGTTCTCGAAAGCTGGGTCACCCTCGATATGAATAAAAATTAAAAAAAGTTCCTTTTTATTTGAAATATTAAAAATATTAGTAGCTTTGTCGATTATTTATAACAAAAAAGTGAGAATTATATTAATAAATATTATTGCCCTCATCCTTATTATTGTGCCCAGCACATGATCCGGGAGTAATATATAATAGTGTAAAAATATAATGAAGCTTTCCGGAAACAGGGAAGCTTTTTTTTTAAAGGTG
>JAPLEC010000220.1 GCA_026391515.1 Bacteroidia bacterium
TGAAAGAATTAGTTATCAAAGTGCTCTCAGTTACTAACAAGCTTACATCATCTTTTAGTTTAGGTAATGCTATTAAAAATGGTGTACCTGTGGCAATTACAGGCAAAACAAATACCGGAAAATCAACCCTTCTGAACCTTCTTTTAAAAGAAGAAAAAGCAATTGTATCGGAGATTCCGGGAACGACGAGAGATTATATTGAAGATACAATTATTATTGACGGGATTCAATATCGGTTCATCGATACTGCAGGTCTCAGAAAAACTGGAGATATAGTTGAAAACCTGGGGATCCGTAAAACTTTGGAAAAGATCGAGCAGGCTTCGATAGTTTTACTTGTCGCAGACGTAAATGAAGGGAGGCAGGCATTATTGGAGACATTGATAACTGTGCGTTCTGAAACAGAAGGAAAAGATAAAAAGCTTGTAATTCTTGTAAACAAGACTGACAATGATCTTAATAAACGCAAAGTTGAGATTGAAGGCAAGATTGAGTTGAAAGAGGGCGAATCCCTCCTATTTATATCTGCAAAAACCGGAGAAGGGATTGAAGAGCTTAAGAAAGAGCTGGGCCATTTAACCGGCGAAAGCCAATTAATATCGGAGAGTGTAATTATAAATAATTTAAGGCATTACGAGGCGTTATTGAAAGTAACAGAGAGTCTTGAAAGAGTTTTGTCAGGCCTGGAAAATAAGATACCCGAGGACCTTATTGCAATTGATGTACGGCAGGCAATTCATTATCTTGGTGAGATAACCGGTGAAATCACTACTGATGAGATTCTGGGTAATATCTTTAAGAATTTTTGTATCGGAAAATAACCACTGCAAAACAAACCCCCAGCAAAACATTATCAAACGCACACTAAGCCCCAATTACAGGGGCTTTATTGTTTTACCCTGTTAATAAATATTTATTGTTAATAGTTGTTTGTTTTGTTTATAAGTTATAATGATTTATAAAAACTGTTCCCTTGTCAATGACTATTAAAATTAATTCTGTAAGTTTAAATAGTCGTGAAGATCTGTCAATGTCAATCCCATTGTTCTGAGATTGCTTTTAATAATAAAAAGTGGTATTGGGTCTTTATGAGTTTGAAAAACAACTGGTCTTGTAAGCTCCTTACCACACCATATTTCATGCCCGCTACTAATTCTGATTTGTTTTAAACCATGGTGTGACAGGAAGCATTTAAAGTCTTTTACACTGACATTTTTAATGGATGGAGTCATTAAACTAATGACGGTATGTTAATCGTTGTATTTATTTTCTGAAATTCATATGTATTGAAGATCCTGCTAAAATCTTCATTTCTCTCAAGTAAAAGGGCAAGAGTCGGAGGCACCGGCTCTTTCTTAAGGTTTTTCCTAATAATCCAACCATTTTTTCTAAGATCTTCAGCAAGTGTTTTTTTATTGACTGTATATCTGAAATATTCTGATAGGGTCACTTCAAAAGACTTTCTTGCTTCCTCTTCAGTTGATCCGTAACCACTCAAATCTAATGCCGGACAATAAGTAATAACACTATTATCGTCTTCAAAAATAATAAGAGGTAAGTTACATTTAATTCTATTTTTACCGCTGACCCACTGACCAGACATTATCTGTTTCTTAGACATAGAAATAGGATTTTATGATATTATAAAGATATTAACAAGTCGCAAATATATCAACAAATATCCTTAAAAATAGTTTTACTTCAAAATTTGACAGCCCCGCAAAGTTTTCAGAATATTCATTCTTTTTCATATTGCCTCAACTAAATAATAAAAAATTGTCCTCTTTTTGTCCCCCGTTTTTTATTTTATGTTTATTGAGTACATAATATCAAATACATACAAGTTACTTTACTTTTTGTATCGGAAAATAACCGGCATAATTCGATTAGATGACAATAATTTGAAGTAAAAATAATGATGGGTTATTATTCCATTAATACAAATGCAGCCCAGAAGAAAGGATCATATTTTAAGCGCATTTCCCTTTGAGTTTCGGTGAAAGCTTTTCTGGTGTCATTGCTTTTCATCAGTTTTGAATAGAAAGTCACCATAAACTCTTCAGTTTCCACATCCGGAACCTGCCAGAGGCTCATAATTATGTATTTTGCACCTGACATTTTAAAAGCTCGTTCCAGTCCATATACACCTTCACTTCCTCTGATGTCACCAAGACCAGTTTCGCAAGCTGATAATACTACCAGTCCGACCTTTCGCAAATCAACCTGAGTCACTTCCTGAGCTGTCAGGACACCATCATCTCCTTCATCCATATCTGACTTATTCCATACAGAATTTGCTCCTGCGAAAACCAGTCCTGACCTCATTAGCGGATTCAGATTATTTACAAAACTGCTGACCCCAAATCCCGTACTTCCTCCGCGAAAGACAATTGGTCCAGCTTCAACTTCAGAGCTTTTGATTCTATTTTTCTCCTCTCCCGGATCCGGGTAAAAGAATCCATGAGTGGCAATATGCAACACATTGTATTTGCCTGAATATTGCTTAAAATAAGTTTCCGTAGCTTTACTGTCAGTCAGGCAATTGACCTCAACATTTCCTTTCTCAAGAATTGCACGGATTGCTTCTGCCTCATTTTTTGTCCCTTCCAGATAATTCCAGACCCGTGTTCCGGCATTTTCCTTATTATATTGAATTCCTCCAAAAACCATTGCTGATAATCTGTTATCAGATGAGAAGTCAGTTTTAATAACCGAATTTCCAGTGCTGCCATTTATTTGAATCACGTATTTGTCACATAGAAATACGTTTGCACCATTTCTGATAGCAGGGAAAGAGATTTTGTATAGTAGTCCTGAAGGCGAAAGATAAATTGTATTTACTTTGGCAAGGTATTTTTCAAGAGGCTGCCATATAAGTTTATATAGCCTGTCATCGGGGTTTTGCAAGGTTCCGTAAATATTCCTGATATAATCATAATTTGTACTTCCTGTTTTTCCAATAATGGCTTCCAGTTCTTTTTCTTCAAAGAGTTTAATCATCTCAGGATATCTTGAGTCAGGTTTAAGTATCAATGCGCAATAATAGACTTCATCTCCCATATTTTTCTCACTTACTTTGAAGTGAGTAAATTCGATAGCTGCCTCACCAGGCTTCAGAACATCGTGTACATCTTTCCATGTCAGCTGCGTCCCTTTTATAAAGTTACTAAACACCTGTGAGCCCTGGTTAAGCTCTTTTTCCAGAGCATTTGCTCTGTTTTCCAAAACAGTAACATCTGTGGGACGCATTTCAACAGGTGTGGAATAAAGAGCAGAGATTTCCTTATTAAGAGAAATCCATTCATCATATTTTTTCAGCAGAACCGGATCCTTACTATTTAAGATTGCCAGCCTCATTGCAGTATTGGATTTAAGCATGAGGCCTTTGTACAGTAAAATATTATTAAAGGCAGAGCAGGTAATTTCGGGGTTCTGATATTTTCTGCGTAAAGTATAGACCATGAAAGAATGCATTTCGGGCAAATGAGTCTGATAGTATAATTCTTTCTCACTTTCAGACAAAAACGTGAAATCCTGCAATATTTTGTGATTAAAAATATTCATATAATCAAGCATCAATTTCTCTTCCATGGAAAAATCACCAAATGACTTGTACAAAAAGCAAAGCATCTTCAAAGTTTCTGAATATCCTGGATGATACTCACCCAATGCTTTTTTAATTTTATCTCCACTCCCAAATGATAATCTAAACATTGCTCTATCAGTGTTGGTGTATTCGACAGTGGTACTTGCTCCTCCCATTTGCAAATATCCGGGATCGATCCATTTTATTTTTATCGGGATTATAAATGGTTCAAGCACATAATGAGCACTCTGGTTTTTGCCGGTAGTAATACTGCTGATAGAAGGCATTTTGTTTACTAACAGGTAAATAAGCTTTGGGTCGTATCTCAAGTTTATGTCCCAGATCAATAATCTCGACTTCTTAATATCTCCCATCATGAAATACCAGAATGAAATGTTGCTTTTTATAACATCACCATAAGGATGCGGCATCTGGCAATTCTGATCGAAGATGTATTCCGAAGTGGAGAATTTCTTTCCTGAGTTGACTAATTGATCCTTAACCTTATTTTCCGGTTTTGCATAGTAATCGCTTACCAGGTCCAGTGATGCCAGGTTGTTTAAGACAACCGCATAGGAAAGGTGAAGTTTCTGAGAGTTGTGTTCAAATATTTCTCCGGACTTCATCAACAATTCCGATGCAATGTTATAATTTCCCATTTCGAAATAAAGTGCTCCAAGATTGTTGATACAAGAAGCTGCCCGGGGAGTTCTTGCTGCTGAGGTTTTATTATATATTTCAACAGCTTCAACAAAAAACTTCTCGGCTTTCTTATAGTTTCCGCTATTATAGTAAAAGGCGGCAAGATTGTTCAGAGCTGTCTCGAAGGATGGATCAGAACGCCCATATTCGGTCTCACAGAGTGAAACAACCTCAAGTAATAAAGATTCGGCTAAAGGATAATTAAAAGTATTGTACATCAGGACCGCCTGATTCGTTTTGTTCAGGATCAGTGCAGGTCTTGATTTTTCGCCATTTTTTAAATATATATTTTCTGCTTTTGTGAATAAATTGTCTCCTTGTTTCTGATAATAAACATCATCCGAGAAGCAACTCATCTCATTATATATGCAAGCAATACTGCTGAGTATATCTGCATAGCGGGGTTCCCCGGAGCCATAAATCCTTGAAGCCTTTGGCTCTGCCTTTTTGATCAAGGTTAAAGCTTCTTCATTATTTCCCATTGTCCTGCATATTATAGATGCATTTTCAAGGGAATGTATATAGCTGTCAGTGTTGTCGAGATTTAAAGTCTCTCTGAGCCCTACTTCCTTTAAAGCATAATATTTTGCTTTTACCAGATTTCCCAGGTAATAATGAGAAACAGCAAGAGTGTTCAGCACATCGGCATACTGAACACTGTTTTCGCCATAGTTTGCTCTCACCAGTGCTGCTGTTTCCTCAGCAAAGTACAGCGCTGAATCAAAAATATTGCGATTATGATAAATTATCCTCAGGCTGTCTGTTTTTGTCCATATTTGAGAGTTGCAAACAGTGACAGATGAAAGAAAAAATAATATTGAAGCAGAAATTGTTTTCACATTGATAATGAACTTAATATATTAAATAAAATTACGACAATTTTAGATTATTTAACTTAAATTTGTTATAAATTAATCACTGATCATTAAACATTATGAAAAAATTCATTTTTATATTCTTGCTTTCAGCAATATCATGTATTATCAATGCTCAGGATATGATTATCCTGAAAGATGGAACCAGTATTGCTGCAACTATAGTTGGATCAGATAATGTTGAGATTAAATATAAAAAATTCGGACAGCCGGAACCAGCGGGTATTTATTCTGTTTTCATAAGCGATATTGCCAGTATCCGCTATAAGGACGGAAAGGTAGTTGACTATTCTGTTGCTAATCAACCTGTCAAAAAACAAGAAAACCAGGAATTGGTGGCTTTGAGATGGAAAGTCAATATAGGGTCCAGCGGATATTATTTATACCGGAATACATCTGATAATCTGAAATTATTCTGGACCAATCTTAACCAGGATAATAGTTTGGAAATTAATGAAAACCTACTATTTTATACGATCGATCTCTCGGCGACTTTGAATTTTAAAAGGAACCAGAGAAATTGGGTTAAAATTGGCATGAGCGGAATTTTAAGCCCTTCAAAGATTCTCTATGCATCGAACACTTATAATGGTTTAAATGAAATGCAGCTTAAGTTTTTTACGCTGAGTGCATGCTTTGAATACGGCCACTCCATAAGCCATAAAAAGAACCTGATATTATTTTTTGAAACTGGCCTTGACTTCACAGAAATGAACGGAAAAGTAAAAATGCATGATGTGGACTACAAAGTACGGTCGGATTGTCTCGGCACTACTCATTTTGCAACAGGAATAGACTGGTTTATTTCAAAGAGATTTTCTGCAAATTTCCGGGTTGGATATCGACTTGCAAAGTTAAAAGATCCTTTAATTACTGAAGCCAGCGATAAGTATTTCGAGTCTTCAACAGACTGGTATGTTGACAAGTCAGTCAATGATGACCTGGTTACAATTAATACAAGTGGATTATATGCAAGTGTAGGACTTGCAATTTCATTTAATAATAAAATAAAGATTGAAAAGCCTAAGTAATTAAATGCTTAAGCTGTAGATGAATAAGTACTTAATTATTGGTTAGTTGAATAGACTTCTCATTAGGAAAACATAATAGATTAGTTTTATAACCTATAGGCTTTTTAGATTATATTTTTGAACCCTATTTGTACCTCAGCTTGCATAACCTAATTGATATTCGGCAAAGGATTTTTTTGTTCCCTTTACAAGTTTGCCAGCTTAAGATTTTGCAGATTTCATTTAATTGGTAAAGCCCTTTAAAAAGTTTTTTTTGATTTTACATTTTTTCGGTGTAAATTACGTCTTTAAATAGTTCTTTTACAGTCATTACGGGCTGCACACAATAAACTCATTATGTATAAACCATTGTGATTTATTGTACGTTTGTTGAAGGCATAAACGAGCTTTGTAAAACAAACGATTATGTTTGATAGGATATTTTTAATTCCGGTCAACGTCAATGTCCGATGAAAATGAAAAAGCAACCGATTGTTTTTCTATTTTTTCTATTTCTTTTTGTATGCAACACTTCGTTTCCACAAACGAGTGAAAGCCAGGGTAAATTGGTGATTATTAATGCAAAAGAGAAGAAAGTCTCCCCTTTGTCAACTTCATTTCGCATATCCGAATTAACATTCTCAGATGCAAACAAAAATATGCAGATTGAAGAGAAAGATACTTGTACGATAAACTTTTACATTAAAAACACAGGTACACTTCCATTGCAGAAACTCGATATAAGCATTGCTGATCTGGAGAATGCCAAAGGAATATACTTTGATAAAACCCAGGCAGTACGGCAAATAAATATCGGAGATTCTGCTTTAATATCTATCCCTGTAAAAGCTGATGGAAGCATTAAAAATGGGAATTCCCGTTTTTCAATTAATGTAGCTGATATTAAAAACAATATTTCTCAAAAAGCAGAGATCACACTTCCAACTAAGGAAACTTTATATCCTCCTGTCTTTACCTGGACCAGTCCAGTCTCTAACATCGAGAAATTCACCTTTCCAATTATCAGTCTTTCAGGTACAGTGACCTCTAAATCGAGAGTCACCAGTTTAACTCTGTTTGTCAATGGCCGGATACTGAATGATAATATAAAATTTTCACTCCTGCCAGGCGAAAAAGTTAGTGAGTACCGTATATCTCGAGCATTGGCACTTAACGAGGGTTATAATGAAGTGAAAATTGAAATGATGAGTGACCAGGGCACCTCCTTTTCGGAAACGCGTCTCATTAACTATAATATTCAAAACATTGATGAAACCTATAAAGAAAAAAGGCTTGCACTGGTCATAGGTAATTCAGAATATGTTAACAGTAATCCACTTCCCAATCCGGTTAATGACGCAAAAGCTATTGCTCAGGCATTAAGGGATGTGGATTTTACGGTTCTGTCATTCTATAATGCTGACCAGAAAACCATGAAAAAAGCGATGGACGATTTTGGTGAAATGCTCAAAGATTACAATGTCGGGTTATTCTATTATGCAGGTCATGGTCTCCAGGTAAAAGGGAATAATTATCTGATCCCTGTTGAGGCTGTGCTGAAAGTTGAACAGGATGTCGATTACGATTGTATCGATGCCGGCAGGTTGCTCGGGAAAATGGAAGCAGCAGGCACCTCTACGAATATTATAATCCTTGATGCCTGCCGGGATAATCCTTTTGAACGTTCATGGGGAGGAAGAAGCACTGCAGAGGGTAATGGACTTGCCTTTATGAATGCTCCATCTGGTTCCATTGTTGCATATGCAACTTCACCAGGGAAAACTGCATCTGACGGAGCCGGGAAGAATGGGCTTTACACGGAAGCTATCCTTGAATTTATTAAGATGCCCGGCCTTTCTATTGAGGATTTCTTTAAAAATGTCCGGGCCACAGTTGAGAAGAAATCAAATAAAACACAAGTACCATGGGAATCTACATCACTCAAAGGGAATTTTTATTTTAAAATAAGATAGGTAAAGTAAACCCTATATTAACAGAGAACCAATCAATATGAAAAAACTTATTTTTCTTTTAATAATATTTATTTCATTTCATAAAGCGGTTCTGTGCCAGACCAATGCAAAAATCACAAATGTTGATTTCAAACTCGAAAACAACAGTATAGTTGTTAATTATAACATCTCCGGCTATTCTCCCGATGAGATTTTCAAAATCAGTTTGAAATTTCTGACTGAAACAAATCAGGAAATAATTCCAACGACAACCACTGGTGATGTGGGAGACAATATTAAGGGAGAAGGCCTCAAAACGATAACCTGGGATATAGTAGCTGACAAGTTGGAAGTATCGGGAGTGCTGAGAGCCTCTGTAAGTATCATCAAATCAGAAATAAAAACTACAGCTAAGGCAGAAGTAAACAATGCAGCCAAACCAGAAATAAAGACTGAAAAGCCCCTGATGACTAAATCGCGGGGAGGACCATTAAATGCCCTTCTTTCTATACCAGTGCCCGGATTGGGCGGGTATTTTGTGGAGAAAAGTAAAATCCGGCCCGCATTAACCACTGTCAGCACAATTGGTTTATTAACATTTGGGATATTGCAGAAAAGCAAGGCAAAAAAATATTACTCAGACTATAAGAAAAGTGTTGATTACAATCAGATCCAGAGCCTTTACGATAAAGCAAACAAAGCCAATCACACAAGTTACATCTTAACTGGAATTGCAATAGCAGTATGGGCTTCGGACATTGTACTGGTTACATACAAAGGTTTTAAAAACCAAAAAGGAGTCAAATCAGGTAAGCATTCATTTTCTGGTGGCAACATTAAGCTGTATTATGTCAATAACGGAATGCAATTAGGATATGAAATTACTTTTTAACAAAAAGATCAGATAAACAATTTAAGATAAATGACAACCAGATCAAAAATCCATATTTCAGGGAATTCTTGCAAAATAGTTTTAATACTATTTATCTTATGCACAATCTATTCATGTAAAAAATACAATCTGGATCGTACAAATCCGAGAGAT
>JAPLEC010000421.1 GCA_026391515.1 Bacteroidia bacterium
ACTGCAAGACTGCAAGACTGTAAGACTGTAAGACTGTAACAATTATCTCCCGATTGTCTGGCTCTTGCTGTCACTCTCCACTTCTACCTTGTGGTCAAGCTTCTTTACATTCCTCCCTTTGTTGAATTTATAGGAATACGAGAACATTATGAAATTTGCCATATTAATTCCGGTAATGTTTTTCGAAGTATAAGCAATTGTTTCGGTTTCAGTCCGGCTGAATCTTATATCCTTCGAGAACGGCAGCAGCCAGAATATACCTATGGTGTGGTCCTTTATCTGCCACTGGCCGCCAAGACCATAAAGAGGTATGCTGTATGTCTTCGATTGTGCATTGATATTCACTCCGTTATAACTCAGATAAATAAATGCAGTTGTTTTCTTTTTCTTGTCAAAATTAACAAATGCATAGCTGGTAATTGCATAGGAGAAATAATCCCTGGCAGGTATCGAAAATGACCCTTCAGTGTACTCCGAGTAATGACCGTTGTAAATCCTTGCGTTGATGTTTACATACCATAACATTGCATTGATACCGCCGCCGTATTCAGATCCGCTGAGGATATTGAATGGCTTCGAAAGTGTTGTCAGCGAACCGTTGACGGGAGATTGAATAATGCTGAAACGGCTGCTGACCTTATCAGAAAAGAATTCATCATAAACATATGGTGAGAAATAATTGCTGCCGAAATTCCATGTATAGGTAAGCTGCAGGCGATCACGGTAATCGGGCCTGAGATCAGGATTGCCCTGGGTAATGTCATAAGACTGGCCAATTTTCAGATTTGGATTCATGCTATAAATTCCCGGACGGTTGATTCTCCGGTTATAGGTCAGCTTTAAATTATGAGATGCTGAAAATTTATACTGAATGTTGGCTGATGGCAGGAAACAGGAGTAATCAGGCCTGGTGACAGAGTCAGCCATGATATGGCTGTTTTCAACCCTCAGCATAGCCTGAAAGCCTAATTTTTTAAGATTCAGGGTAACTCCGCCATAAACAGAGTTCCTTAACTCGGCATATTCAAACAGATTGGTATCTGCCTGGTTGTCTATAATGAAATCGTAGCCCATCTGCTGATAATAGAACTGATACCCTGCTTCAATTTTTGTATTCATTCCGACAGGATATACATAATCGAGCTTGGTCGAGAAGTAATTACGCTTATTTAAATCGTCTTCCAGCCTGGAAACAGTATCGAGGATCACATCACTGTTGTACGGATGCCGGTTATTTGTAAAATCATTCCCGGCGACGGATTTGAACATGTAATAGCTGGCCTCAGCCGTGAATTCCTCGATAGGCTTCTTAAATGTCCTTTTATAAAAGAGCGAAAATGCAGTTTCATTGCTTTTCAGGTTGTTGCTTGAAAGAGATGAAATCGTATTCAGCGGGACGTTGCTTTTATACAGGATCGTGCTGTTTGGCAGCTCCACATCCTGACTTATCGGTTTGTAACTGACGTTGAAGCTCAGATTGTTTCTGTCGTTCATATAGTAATCGAATCCGCTGTTTACAGACGACAGTGATACTTTTATCCCTCCGTTGCCGGATGTGCTGATTGTCGAATCGATCTTTGTGAACCGGTTCTCATTTGTATTACTGATATTGAGACTCTGCGTTATATACATGGCAGTCACATAAAAGGTTATTTTACCGATTGCATAATCAATACTGCCTGTTGCCTGGCTTGTAAGCTTATTGAAAGGTTTGATGCTGAGAGCAACGTTGCCGTTTATTCCGTGCCTGGCTTCTTTTTTCAGGATGATGTTTATTACTCCATCTATATTGCCTTCGTATTTACCCGACGGATTGCTGATGATCTCAATAGTCTGGATATCAGACGGAAGAAGCCTGGCAAGGAACTCCCTGTCGCGCTGCCTTCCATCAACCTGGATTATAAAATTACTGCTGCCGTTAAGGGTTATATTGTTCTGGAAATCGACATTAACCTGGGGTATTTTTTTCAGGAGATCATACCCGTTGCTGGAAGATTTGGCTATAACTTCAGGAATGGAATAAACAGTACGGTCGACCATTTCCTTGCCTTTCAGACGTTCGCCAACCACCGTGACTTCAGTCAGAGCTGTTGTTATTTCAGCGAGATAAATTGTATCAACGAGAATTTCTCTATCTCCCTCTTTGACAGTAACTTCCTTCCCGCTCGATCTGTACCCGACGAAACTAGCTCTGATAAAATAATTCCCCGGTTTTATTTTTTCAAGCAGGTAGCCTCCGTCAGTCAGGGTTATGACTCCCGTAATCATTGCTGAATCAGGCAGCTGAAGCAGGGCGACAGTAGCAAATTGCACAGGAGATTTATCTTTTTCGAAGCTAACGTTTCCCCTTATGTTCTGTGCCTGTGCAGCAACGGAGTTAAACAACAGTAATAAGGCAAAATATTTTCTCATGTTAATTGAGTTTCAATTTACTGTAATGCTATGACATTTGTTTCTCCATTTATATCCATGGGCATCTGCATACTGAAGCCCGGAGCACTGATCCCCAGGTTTCCTGAAATGCGTGTTTTGGATTTTTCTTCAACGATCAGCCCTGTGCGGATATCGATCACCATATTTGATTTGCTCAGTCCCATTAGATTGTCATAGGTTATAGTGGCACCACCTGATTGGATCGGAGCCGCATTTTCCGCTGCCTTAATATTCGATTCAACAGTTAAATTAGCGTAATTGCCGTTTATTCCGTCCAGATGATATGTGGTTATTATATTGAGCGCCATTCCACCGGAATTCGTTTGTTCTGTTATATCCCAGTTATCACCTGCGGAAACCTGTTTGCCCGGCAGGCGCCAGGTAAAACTGCTGATCATTGTTTTCAGATTGTCGTCGCTTACTGTATTTGCTATCTGCGTTTTTATGGCAGCAGCCATTGGACCGGTCAGGGTAATAGAACTGGTATCTTTCATAACCAGGTCAGACAGCATTTTTGCATTCACAATTTCAACAGGTTTACCTGTAAAATTCATTTTGACATAAAGGGCATTTTTGCTTAACCTGTTCATTATGCAAGACATAATATCGGACGTTTCTGATGATTTTATATCACCTTCAACGGTTGAATTGATACTTGCCGTTTTACCCATTGAATTGGTATTTATAATCAGTGTATCAAAATGTATTTCAGTGATCATAAAATCCGGTGTCGCATCAATCATTTTCAGAGAAAGCGTATAGTCGACCCTGGAATCAACGGTTTGCTGGTTGCCGTTTACCGTTTGAGTAACAGTCTGCTCTGAAACAGACTTTAAAAGATACACTTTGTTTTTCTTCAGGTTCATTTTAAGGCTGGCACTGTTTTGTGCCATGACCGAAATACCGAACAGAATTGTGATAACTGACGACAAAATCTTTTTCATGGGTTTGATCTTAAAAAGTTAATGCTATATTACAACTAAGATAATACTTATTAAAAAGCTTAATCGGCGGATGGAGGAATTTCACCGGTAGAATTTATGTAAGAGTCAGCGTGTGAAAATTCTTTAAAGTCCATAAAGTTTATAAAGTCTATAAAGTCCATAAAGTCCAAAAAGTTTATAAAGCATTAAG
The DNA here is from genome assembly GCA_026391515.1 of Bacteroidia bacterium. Classification (GTDB taxonomy): domain Bacteria; phylum Bacteroidota; class Bacteroidia; order Bacteroidales; family VadinHA17; genus LD21. The sequence goes on from JAPLEC010000421.1 coordinate 3,568, forward strand.
GTTTAAAGATATAGTGTTTTACATTTTGTGTTAGATCATTGGCCGGTAGCCAGTAACCGGGTGCCGGATGCCGTCCCGTCCCGATAGCTATCGGGATTATTTACTTTATTGTCCGAGTTATAAGGCGTTGTTTCAACTTTTTCTCTGTGGGGAAATAAATTAGACATATCTAAACATTAAAAAACATTAAAAAACAATAATATAAATTGAAATATTTCATAACTTTGATAGTCTAACCAAATTCTTTTATTATGGAGAAGAAAAGTGGATTATTAGAAGTCTTCAAAATATTTCAGAATACTGAATCATATTTTGATGAAAGGAATAAGGAGCAATCAAGAAAATTAATCTTAAGTCAGGTTTTAATAATTTGCGTCTTTACATTCCTTTATGGAATTGTTATGGGAAGCTATCATAGTTTTCTTCAATCTCTCGTTGCCGGATTGAAAGTGACATTTTTGTTTATAAGTGCAATAATAATCTGCTTTCCATCATTTTTTGTAATTCAACAAGTTTTGGGTTCTAAGATGACTTTAAGACAGATGGTCATTATTATCTTAAGTGGATTTGTGCTCACATCTGCAATTGCATTGTCTTTTACACCGATTATAATTTTGTTTCAGGTTACTGGTGGAAATTATCATTTCTTACAACTCTTGCATGTGGCAATTTTTATTTTTTCTGGCATTTTCGGAATGAGACTCATGGTAGAGGCTTTAAAATTTGCATGTGAGAAAAAAGATATATACCCACATATCGGAGTAACAGTTTTCAGAATCTGGATCATAATTCTAGCGTTTGTTGGAATTCAGATAGCCTGGAATCTTCGTCCATTTTTATGCAATAAAACTGAGGATTTTAAACTATTCAGGAAATATGAAGGAAATTTTTACACCGCAATAGTTTATTCTGTACGGCAACTTGTTAAGAAGGAAGATTCTAATCAAAATATTGAAGTTAAAACGCTGCATAAAGATCAGGATAAGACCAATTCTGAAATAACTGATACAAGTGTGTTAAATCTCCTGAAAAAGTAGAATATGGATGATATAATGACCATAGAAGAAATTGCGAAGTATTTAAAACTAAAACCTCAGACCATTTATACGTGGGCACAGAATGGGAAGATTCCGGCAGCAAAATTAGGGAAGGAGTGGAGGTTTAAGAAATCAGTTATTGACAAGTGGTTCAACCAGCACATTGATCAAAAATTCTCGGAATATCTTGAAAAGTAGGTAACATCTCAATCTGTGTTGTAATGCCCTATAACTTGTTTTGATGTTTACTAATCTTACACTTATCAAGCTTCCCTGATAGGTATAAGATTACCTTGATTTAAAAATTACTATTTTTTTATACCATACTTTCTCCTTTATCCTTTTTCCCTTCTCCTTGGAAGCTAAACTTCCGCCCCGTCAGTCACAAAATACAGGGCTAACAACAGGTTGTCTGCCGAATGTAATGAAATGCTCAACCAGATAGATTCCCCCCCTGAAATTTCAATAATTGCCAAAGTTACACCGGGGAAAAACCATTGTCAAGTAAATTTTGGGAAATAGTTCGGAGAAGAAGGAGCGGGAGACAAAGAGCGAAGTGACGCAGTTCCGCGCAGCGGAAGGGCGGGAGGGGGAGATGTCTGCCCACTTCTCTCACTCTTTCTCTTTAGTTAATGTCTTTATAATTTCCTTAATCATATCAGTCATGGAATCACCTGTATTTTCGATAAATGTCTGCTTGTTTTCAGCTTTTATTTTATATGGATTCGTTTCAACAGCTTTTATTGAAACCTCATATAATCCTGTGTTGTCAGCTATAATTTTAGTATCATCAACATTATATTTTGTAACCGTTGTTTTTTCTGCAGTTTCTTCTTTTTCTTTTGTTTTATTTGTCTTAACTACTGTTTTATTCTCTGTTGTTGTTACAGAGTCCTTAACAATATGAAGAATTGACCTCGGAGGCAGAGGTATCCAGCCGCTGTAAAGCTGCTTATCAGTAATACTATAAGCTTTTCCGACAAGTATCTGAGGTATTGAAATTGTCGTGGTTCTTAAATCGTTGATTTTATATTCAGATTTATTTATTGAAATGCTTTTAACGCCAATTTCAAGGGTCAGGTCGATATAGTCGTATTTACATTTGGTCTTTGCTATTGAGTAATCGTATTTAAAGTCGCGATCAACATAATACCTGAATGCAGTTCTGTCCTTCGATAATTCAGGTTTCAAAATAATTTTAGCTGCAACCAGATCGACCTTATCTTTGGTTTTTATCATCCTTGTTATTGTAAGCTTTGGCAGAAGCGTATCACTCTTGCTTTTATAAAAATTCTCTGCC
>JAPLEC010000145.1 GCA_026391515.1 Bacteroidia bacterium
GGTGTCACAGGTATGTACACCTCAAGCTCCGGACTGATGGGAGATAAAGTGTGGAGCTCAAGGAATGACTGGGTTATGCTATCTGGCACAAAGGACAATGTGCATACAACAATGGCAGTATTTGATCATCCGAAAAATATCGGATATCCCGCTCATTCTCACGCAAGAGGCTACGGACTATTCTCGACAAACAACATTGGTGCTAATGAATATGTTAAGAGTGAACCAAAATTTGATGTAAAACTTCAGAAGGGAGAATCACTTACGTTACGTCACAGATTTTATGTTCAGTCGGGAGACGAGCTGACACCTGAGAAGGCAAATCAGATTTTCCAGGAGTTTGGGAAGATGTATTAAAGAATCAGCACTATGAAAAAAACACTACTTACAATCCTTATCCTCTGTTTCTTTTCAGCCCCGGCTCTTCTTTCCGGGAAACCACCTGCCAAACAGATGTATTATGAGGTAAAAATTTACCGGCTAAAAGATCCAGCGAAAGCGCAGGTTTTTGACAAGTATCTTAAAGATGCTTTCATTCCTGCAATGCATAGAGCCGGAATTGCGACAATTGGAGTTTTCAAACCGGTTGAAGCTGATACTGCATACGGCAAAATGATCTATGTTTTTATTCCGTATAAGACTGCAGATCAGTATTTTAAAATTGTTTCTGTGCTTGAGAATGACCCTGTATACCAACAGGCAGGCAAAGAATTCCTCGATGCCCCGTATGACGATCCTCCTTTTACAAGATACGAAAGTGTATTTCTTAAAGCTTTTGCATTAATGCCTCAGTTCAGGGTGCCTTCATATTCAACACCCAAAAGTGAAAGAATTTACGAGTTGAGAAGCTATGAAAGCGCTACAGAAATGAAAGCCGCAAAGAAAATTCAGATGTTCAATGATGGGGGAGAGATGGCCATTTTTGAAAAGGTAGGTTCCAATGCGGTATTTTATGGTCAGGTTTTACTGGGAAGCCAGAAACCAAGACTTATGTATATGACTACCTATGCAGACATGAAATCTCATGATGATCATTGGGCTGCATTCAGAGCTACTGAAGATTGGAAAGTACTTTCGGCAAAGGAAGAATATAAGAATACGGTATCCAAGGCAAAACCATATTTGCTTCATCCGACAGATTATTCTGACTTCTGATTATTTAAAATCTCTGTGGCCGTCTGTGGTTCTCAGTGGTCCTGAGTATTCGGGACTGTGTAAGTTTTTAATATTTTTTAGTTACACAGAGAGACACAGCGAAGACACAGAGATCCACAGAGAAAACACTATTTTAATCAGGCAACTGAATCTTCGAAATCGCCTCCTCAACCTCGGAACTAGTCAGCTCATGATCGGGCAGGTTGCCTTCAAAATATTTCTCATAAGCCGAAATGTCAAAATGACCATGACCGCTAAGGTTGAAAAGTATCGTTCTTGAGACACCCTCAATATCGGCTTTTCTTGCTTCATCAAGTGCACCGGCAATAGCATAATTTGATTCAGGGGCAGGAAGAATACCTTCTGTCCTTGCAAAAAGAACACCGCCTTCAAAACATTCCATCTGCATCTTTGCCTTTGCTTCGATGAATCCGTCTTTGAGAAGCTGGCTTACAAGCACTCCTGCACCATGATAACGTAAACCACCTGCATGTATCTTTTCAGGTATAAAATTATGTCCGAGCGTGTACATGGGAAGGAGAGGGGTCATCCCTGCAGAATCGCCAAAGTCGTACATGAATTTTCCTTTTGTGAGCTTAGGGCAAGAAGCTGGTTCAACTGTCAATAGTCTGATATTCTTATCATTAAGCAGTTTTTCACGCAGGAAAGGAAATGCGATTCCCGAAAAGTTAGAACCTCCTCCAAAACAGCCTATTACGACATCGGGGTAATCACCTGCCTTTTCCATTTGAAGCAATGCTTCCTGTCCGATAATCGTCTGGTGAAGGATAACATGGTTGAGTACGCTCCCGAGTGAATATTTTGTATATGGGTCTTGCACAGCCACTTCCATTGCTTCGGAGATTGCTATGCCCAGGCTTCCCGGAGATTCCGGATCCAGTTCAAGTACTTTCCTTCCGGCTGCTGTCATAGTGCTTGGTGATGCTACTACTTGGGCATTATAGGCCTTCATCATGATCTTTCTGCCGGGTTTTTGATCATAGCTTACTCTTACCATGAAAACCAGGAGCTCGAGTCCGAAATGATGACAGGCGAAGCTCATTGCACTGCCCCATTGTCCGGCACCTGTTTCAGTGGTTATCCTTTTAATCCCCTCTTCCTTGTTATAATATGCCTGGGCAATGGCAGTGTTGGCTTTATGAGAGCCTGAATAGTTGCCTCCCTCATATTTATAGTAGATTTTGCTTTTTGTACCCAGGGCTTTTTCAAGATTAACTGCCCTGAAAAGAGGAGAAGGACGATAAGTCTTATAAAGGTCGAGAACCTCATCAGGTATATCAATATACCTTTCTGTTGCTACCTCCTGTTTTATCAGCCCCATTGGGAATACAGCAGCAAGAGCTTCAGGCCCAATAGGTTCGCGGGTTGCAGGATTGAGCGGCGGCAAAGGCTTGTTTGGCATATCTGCAAGGATGTTGTACCATTGCCTTGGCATCTCTTTTTCGCTTAACAGAATTTTTCTTGTCTTTTTCATAGTTTTAATTATTAAGTGTTTGTTGAAATTTTAAAATAAAAAAAGCACGCTGTGAAAGCGTGCCTTTATAATATTATTATCTCTTAGGATTATAGAATGGCCTGATTCACAGCATCAACAGTTGAGCTGTGCCACGACCAGTTATATATCCTCATTGTTTTCATGAAGGCAAAATTAAATAAAATTTTCAATTCAAAGCAAAAAAATATAAATTTTTTAATATTTATAATGATTTTAGATAAGATTATTACATAAGTGTTTAATTTTTATCTAATTCGTAAACATTGCCTCCGATCAGCCTGAGGTCATCAAAGAACCCGGGATAAGATTTTGCAATACATTCAGAATCCTTTATGATTACTTTCTCAGAAGCTCCCAATCCGGCTGTTGCAAGAGCCATTGCAATACGATGATCGCCATGTGAGCGGACATTTCCTCCTGATACTTTTCCGCCAGTAACGATCAGATAATCATCACTTTGTTCAACTTTGATATTTAATTTCCCGAACTCTTCTATGAGAGCTGCTGCCCGGTTGCTTTCTTTATGAATGAGCCGTAAAGCACCTTTTATCCCTGTAATTCCTTTACAATAAGAAGCGAGAACAACAAGCGGAGGAAAAAGATCAGGTGATTCGGTAGCATTAAATTCAAATGCTTTCAGCGAGGATTTAGAGACGTTAATTGAATTGTCTGTAATACTTAGTCTCGCACCGGCTTTATCAAGTGCAGTCAGTATAGCTTTATCACTTTGTCTGCTATCGGTACGAAGCCCCTCGACTGTAACATCTCCGCTTATTGCACCTGCAACAAGAAGAAATGCACCTCCGCTCCAGTCGCTTTCAACTTCAAACTTGCACGGCTTATATCTTTGATTACCAGGGATATTGAACTGATCGTATCCGATGCTGGTAACTTTAATTCCGAATTTTTCAAGCACCTGCAGGGTCAAGTCGATGTAGGGCTTGCTCCTCAGGTTATTGACCTTTATAACAGAATCTTTAGGAATAACAGGAAGAGCCATAAGCAGCCCCGTCAGCAGCTGCGAGCTTACTGAACCGTCAATTACACAAGTTCCGCCTTCAAGAGGTCCTTTAATTTTAAACGGTACAAATCCTTTTTCACTTTCGCATTTAACACCGAATTGCCTCAGTGCATCTTCAATCATCGACATTGGCCTCATCTTAAGGGAGCCAGTCCCATTCAGGATTATTTCATCGGGGTATAATGAAGCGATGGGAGAGAACATACGGATAGCCAAACCTGATTCTCCGCAATTGAGCTTATTCTCTTTAATCTTTTTTGATCCTTTGATTATCAATTCATTGGTTTTGGAATGCACCTCTGCTCCCAATGCAGCAGCAATTCTCATTGCAGCGAGTGAATCGTCACAGGCAGAAGGATTGATGATTGTGGTTTTTCCTTCAGCCAGCAAAGCAGCCGCTATTGCACGTTGCGTCATGCTTTTTGATGCAGGAGCTTTTACACTGCCCTTTACCTGAGATGGCACGACTGTTCTTTCCATTGCTTTTACTCTTTTATTTTGGTTCTGAATGATTATGGTTTTCAATGCCATTATTCATTACTCTCATCTGGCGGTTAATTGATTCCTGATGAATAGCTTTGAAAATGGTATCTATAAGCTCTGGGCTGAGTCCCTTGGCAAGACCCTTTGTCATTGCCCTCTTGACTACTTCCTCCCAACGTGCGCTCTGTAATATAGTAATATTATTTTCCTTTTTATACTGGCCAATTGTTTCTGAAACTTTCATCCGCTGTTCCATAAGGTCGATGAGGTGATCATCAAAGACATCAATTTGCTGCCGGAGCTCTCCAAGAATATCCAGCAGCTTCGGGTCTAATGGTGAAGCATTTCGAAGTATCAGTCTGCTCAGAAGCTCTTTAAGATCGTTAGGAGTGAGCTGCTGTGAGGCGTCACTGAGAGCCTGATCAGGATTGATATGTGATTCAATCATCAGTCCATCGAAATTCAGGTCCATGGCTTTTTGGGCAATCTCATAGAGGTATTCCCTTGCGCCGGCAATGTGGCTTGGATCACAAATTATTGGCAAGTCGGGGATACGACGGCGTAACTCAATGGGCAGCTGCCAGTTAGGCTGATTGCGATAAGTTGTTTTTTCGTAGGAAGAAAAACCGCGATGAACGGCAGCAAGCTTTTTGATACCTGCCTTCGCAACCCGTTCGATGGCTCCTATCCATAATTCAATATCGGGATTGATTGGATTTTTTACACAGACCATAACATCAACCCCTTTCAGAGCATCGGCTATCTCCTGAACTGTGAAAGGATTAACAGATGTTCTTGCTCCGATCCACAACAGATCAACACCATATTTTAATGCTTCATAGACATGCTTTTCGTTGGCAACTTCGGTAGCAACAAGCAGTCCGGTCTCCTGTTTGACCTTTCTGAGCCATTTGAGCCCGGCAACTCCAACTCCTTCAAATGAACTTGGTCTCGTCCTTGGTTTCCAGATACCTGCACGGAATATTGTAACCTCTCTGATCTGGGCCAAAAGCTTTGCAGTCTCCAGCACCTGCTCCTCGCTCTCTGCACTGCATGGACCTGAAATAAGAAAAGGTCTGCCTTTGTAACCGTCCCATTCTTTAATCAATGAATTTTCTAGCTTTACAACCATCTGTCAATCAATTAATTAATTTAAGATCTTCCTTATTTTATTCGCCTCTTCCATTAAGGATTTCAATCCTTCAACATTTTTTTCGGAAATCATTTTCCTAAAAATATTCATCTTTTCAATATATGTGTCAATTACCTCTAAAATATATTCTGCATTCTCAGTAAATATAGGAGCCCATGTTTCGCCATTGCTTTTAGCAAGACGAACAGTGCTTTCAAAACCTCCGCCGGCAAGAGCCAGAATATTTTCTTCTACCTGCTCCTTTTCAAGAACGCACAGAGCAAGTGAAAATGAAGTTATATGCGAGATGTGTGAAATATATGCCACATGAATATCGTGGACTGCAGAATTCATGTAGGTGATGTGCATGTTAAGAACTTTCAGCATTCTTTCAACCAGATCAAACGCATCCTGATCACTTTTCTCAGGATCGCAAATAATGGCTGTCTTGTAATCAAAAAGTTTTCCGACTGCGGCGAGGGGACCAGAATATTCAGTACCTGCCATCGGATGCGCTGCAACATATCTCCCGCGGTGAGGGTGATCTTTTGAAATCTCTGCAATACTGCCTTTTGTGGATCCCATATCTGTCACCACTTTTTTTGTTCCGCCTATCCTGTCGAGAATTCCGGGGAGCATCGAACAGTTGGTATCAACCGGTGTACAAAGGATTATCAGATCACTTCTGTCGATTGCGTTTTCGAGAGTATCTGCCTCATCTATTATCCCGCAAAGAAGAGAGATATTTTGATGCTGAAGATTGGAATCGATACCAATTATCTTATCTGCAAAATGCCGCTTTCTTAGATCGAGCATCAGCGATCCACCTATTAATCCAACTCCTATTACTGCGATTGTCATGTTTTTTATTGGTTGTTAATTATTAATCATAATGTTGCAAGTTGCAAGTTGTTTTATTCCCCCTTCGAAGAGCCTGTCCCGCGACAGCGGGAGGGAGAGGGGGATGTTCTTCATCTTTATAATACATTCATTTCAAGGTATTTAACTATCCTCTTTTTCGCTTCAACAAGCGTTTTTTCATCTGCACAAAGCGAGATGCGGATATACCGGTCGCCTTTCGGGCCGAAGATAAAACCCGGAGTAAGGAACACGTACGCTTTTGTAAGAACATCCTCGACAAAAGCTTCGCAGCTTACGATTTCATCTGGTAATTTTCCCCAGACAAAGAGTCCAACCTGTTTTTTATTATAACTGCATTTCAGCATATCCATTATTTCTTCGACTATTTTACGCCGTTCAATATAAACACTGTTGACCTGATCGTACCAGGAAGGAGGATTGCTAAGTGCCTCAGCAGCAGCTTCCTGCATTGCCCGGAACATCCCTGAATCCATATTGCTTTTAACTTTCAAAATACTCTTGATATATTCCTGGTGTCCTGCGACCATACCAATCCTCCAGCCTGCCATGTTGTGTGATTTGCTTAGCGAATTAAGCTCAAGAGCACACTCTTTTGCTCCGTCAACGGACAAAAGACTAATGTACTCTTTATTTAAGACGAAGCTGTATGGATTATCGTTACAAAGCAGAAAACCGTGTTTTGATGCAAAGGCAACAAGTTGTTCAAATAATTTTATAGATCCCAATGTTCCGGTCGGCATGTGCGGATAATTGATCCACATTATTTTAACCTTGCTCAGATCACTTTTTTCAAGTGCAGGAATATCGGGAAGCCATCCGTTTTTTTCATCCAGATCATAATATCTTATTTTACCGCCCACCAGATTTGTGACCGATGAATAGGTAGGATATCCCGGATTCGGAATAAGAACCTCATCGCCCGGATTTACAAATGCCATGCTGATATGCATTATTCCTTCCTTGCTTCCCATAAGCGGAAGAATTTCGCTTTCCGGATCGAGCTCAACATGGAAATATTTTTTATACCACTCTGAAAAAGCCTTACGCAATGCAGGAATTCCCGTATAGCTCTGATAACCATGCGATGACGGTTTTGCAGCTTCCTCACTTAACCGCCTTATGGTGTTTTCAGAAGGAGGCTGATCGGGACTGCCGATGCCAAGATTTATGACATCAGCTGCTGATTTTCTCATCTGGTCGATTTGCCGGAGTTTTTGCGAGAAATAGTATTCATGGACACTGCTGGTCCTGTCGGCAGGTTTAACTTTCATATAATTTATCTCCTTTATTATATATGCCAAGCACTTCAAGATTTGAAGTATAGTTTTCAAGTACATCTTCGATCAGAGCAATATCATGATCAGGATTCAGCTCAAGATCGAGGTAAAACAGATATTCCCATTCACCATTCAGCCGTGGAACTGACTGTATTTTCGACAGATTGATATCGAGCTCAGCAAGACGGACAAGAACTGCAGCAAGAGAGCCCGGTTTATGTCCGGTTGAGAAGCAGATAGATACTTTGTTCCCGTCTGTTTTGGCATCTTTTTCATTCCCGAGGATCAGGAATCGAGTGTAGTTTTTTTTGTAGGTCTCAATTCCCGGTGCAAGAATCTCGAGGCCATAAATCTCAGCAGCGCTTGCAGGTGCTATGGCAGCAACACCTGTAAGCCGATTTTCGCTGATATATTTTGCGCTGCCTGCTGTATCGTCGGTTTCGACCAGTGTAACTCCACGAAGATGATTAAGATATGTCATGCACTGCGAGAGAGCAATGGGATGCGATCTTATCTCCCTGATTGAAATAATTGTTTGTCCGGGCAGAGCCATCAGGTTCTGTTTAATTCTAAGGTTTATTTCACCGATTATTTTTGCCCCTGATTCCCTGATGAGTGTATAATTATATAGGATGCTTCCTGACCGTGCATTTTCGATTGCCATTATTGCAAAATCGGAGTGGCCGTCTTTCAGTGCCATGAGTGTAGCATCGAAGGTGGTGCAAGGCACGATTTCGATTGGTTCGTTATTGAAATATTGTCGTGCTGCGACCTCATGGAAGCATCCTTTTTCGCCCTGTATTGAGATTCTCATAATTCTCTCTTTAAAAAAAAAAGTCCCCTTTTCCGGGGACCATGCAACATATAGTTTTTTATTAGTATACAACAATCCCCTTATCTCCTTTGAAAATAAAAGTAGAAGTAGAAATAAGCGGCAAACCAGTTGTAAACAATATTCATGGTGTTATTAGTTTGGCTTACAAAAGTAAGTTTTTTTTGATAATTCCTATAAAATATCTCAAAAAAGAAAAAACTTTCAATGAGGTTTGTCTCCAATCTCACCTGACCTTTGGCCAGTTCAGGGTCTGAGGGGTGCTAATCCTATATCAGGTAAAGTAATTTAATTTATAACCTCTTTAAGTGTGTAATAACTCCGTAATTAGTCCTTTATGTTTACCTTTAGTAGGCATATAAACGAGTTAGCTGCAACATAGATTACCAATTAAACTCACAAACGATATGAAAATCAATTAGACAGACTCCCGTTATAGCTAATACGATTACAACAATATAGATAGTTCCTTGATCTCTTTTCTATAAACCGCGACCGCAAATTTGGCACATTTGCTTTTACCCGAAAAGCAACCCCACACACATGCAAAAGCGAAAGAGCCAAATCTCCTTTCAAAGTTGAACATATTATTGCTTATGAAACCACGTAACAATTTCGTACTTTTATTAGATAAATATTTAACAAAACCTATCTCATGAAAAAAATTCTTGAAGAGTCTGTTAATAATGAAAGATTTAGCATGACTCCTGTTTTTACAGTTGTTTTTTCAGAAGGACCATATAATCGAATATTAGCAGAGGTATTAACTCATTGTAATCCACAGGTTTCCAAGCATATTCTACAATCAATTTTAAGATTCTCATTTTTTATTGAACCCGTCAAACAACCAAAAATCGAAACAACAAAATTTACAATTAGATGGTCTGATTCATTAAACTTTGATCCAAGACAATGCACTTATGAAAACTGCTTAGAAATATTTGATTACTTAATTCATAGATTGTTAGAAACAATTTCTATTCCAGAATATCAAACCTTATTGAGTATTATTTCAAATCATACATTAATCTCTTATGAGATAAACATAGATTACATCAATCGAATTCAGCACAAAGCCATTCATACATGTGAAAATATTGATTTTTTTTGGGATGACTACATTCGCAAGGTTTATTTACTCAGGAGTTATCTGTTAAATCCAGGCAATCATGATTATATTAAATTCTTCTCCGACACTTATGAAAAGATTGCTGTAAAATCATTTCTTACTGATCGAGTGCTAACTGGAGCTCATAAAACAAATAGAGAAAAGAGATGGGAATGTCATCCTGATTCAGTTCATTTTGCATTACGCAAAGAATGCCTAGCAATAGAATCTAAATTAATAAATCAAATATGCCATTTCGAAGATTTCCCGAAAAAATTACGGGACCTTTTGTCTAATGATAATGTGATAAGATTTAAGGATGAAGTAACCAAATGCCCAATTACTCTCGATCCAATAAACTTTGAAAAATTTCAATATGAAATTATTAATCCAGTCCATGGTAAATCTTCATTTCAAGTAGGGCACCTACATCCATTAAAATCACTCGAAGACAGCGATTTTAGTGGCCATTCGTAAGACAATATAAGTTGGATATCCTCTGAAGGTAATAGGATTCAAGGAGAATTGTCAGTACAAGAGACTAGAGAATTAATATTTCGAATAATCGAAAACTACAGGGCAGCAGGATTAATCTAAATATTTGTTTTTTAAATCGTTGCCACATCTAAGCAAGCTTGTCTAGCTAGTTCTCTGGCTTCAACTCTATCATCAATGACCTTTTTAATTTTATCCTCAATCCTTTTCCGAACAGATTTATCTTTAGGGATTGGAAGTATCAAATCATAAATTCTACTGCCAAGTGAATCGATAATATCTTGAGTGAAACGCTTAGATTTAATCTGTTGCTGAACAGGTTCAGCAGACAAAATAGCCAAAAGCAAGTAAGGAGAAATTACAGTTTTATCTAGTACTCGAATTTTATATATATGGCTTTGATAAACAATTTTTGTGTCGTATTTTGAAATAATTGCACAAGTCCCAATTAAATAGGTACCATCCTTCACCATTAAAATATCGCCTTCTTGAACATCTTGTTTTTTTGAAAATAACTTATATGTTTCTTCACTTATGCCTTGCTTCGGATCAAGTTTTAGCTCCCAATTTGATATATCAGAAGTCCTTACAAAAGGGACCTCTCCTGCTCCGTATGCTAATTTACCAACTTCGTTACCGGTCTTAATCTCAACAACATTTCTGTCGACAAGGTCACCAAATCTAATTATTTCATGTGTATCTTTTATCGTATTAAGAAATAGTTTAATATCTGGATTGTAATACCGTGGAGATAGAATATTTTGTTCA
>JAPLEC010000435.1 GCA_026391515.1 Bacteroidia bacterium
TGGTCGTTTTTCTGGGGTAAATTCCTGACTGACGGTGTATGGTGGTTCTACCTTTTCTGGCTGCCGGATTACCTTATAAAGCAATTCGGTATGACAACCTCCGAAGTAAGATGGCCTACGTTTATTGTCTATGGTGTGGCAATTGCCGGGAGCGTATTCGGTGGTAGTATTCCACTCTTCCTTATTAATAAAGGCCTGCCAGTTTATAAAGCAAGAATGAGGGCTATGCTTATGATTGCAGTCCTTCCTTTAGCAGTACTTACCACCCAGTATTTTGGAAGTACCGAAAGGTTTGGAACCTCTGCCATGTGGCTGGCTGTTGCGGTAATATGTATCGGAGCTGCTGCTCACCAGGCATGGTCGGCAAACCTTTTTACCACTGTTTCTGACATGTTCCCTAAAAAAGCTGTCGGCTCAATTGTCGGAATCGGAACAATGGCCGGTGGCATAGGGGGTGTTATCATTCAGCAGCTTTCCGGCAGGCTTAATGATCATTTCCCAAAGGTAGCTTACCTGATCATGTTCATTGTATGCGGCCTCTGTTATGTAACTGCGTGGGCTATTATCAAGACTTTAGTACCAAAACATAAGCCTATAACCGACTTGTAAAAGTCTGTTCAGTTAATTAACCGGTATTGCTTATAATAGATTATGCCGAAAAAGAAAGCCAGACTAAAAGATATAGCCAGCCTTTCGGGAGTATCAATAGGTACAGTCGACAGAGTGTTACACGAAAGAGGTGAAGTTGCTGAAAAGACCCGTAAAAGAGTACTTAAAATAGCAAATGACCTGCGCTATACTCCAAATTTTATGGCGCAGGTGCTGAAAACCAAACGGCCTTTCAATATTGTATCGCTGCTTCCGGAATCGACAGAGGAAAATACTTTCTGGAGCAAGCATCCGCTGGGTATGAAAAGAGCTATGACCGAACTTGATCCTTTTCCCATAACACTGACACAGATCAATTTCGACATGCTCGATGAGAACGATTTTCTTGAAAAAACCAAAACAGTATTGAAACTGCATCCGGATGGAGTCGTACTTGCTCCAATATTTAAATCTGAGTCAATATCGTTTTGTTCAGGGTTGAAAAGGAATCATATCCCGTTTGTCTTCGTCGATGGATATCTTACTGAGACTGAATTCCTTGCGTATATAGGTGAAGATGTATTTCAAAGCGGCAGGGTGGCAGGACAGTTAATTAACATGGTAACTCCTGAACATAAGGATGTACTGATAGTCAACATCGCAAAGAACCTTCAGAATATTCATCATCTCGATAACAGGACAAAGGGATTCTTGAGCTATTTCCCTGAATCAGACCAGAATAATGGACGATTAATTAAATTGAACATACCTGATACAAAGTCTGAGACAATCAAAATCTCAATTGACAAAGCTTTCAGGAAAAACCCGGGAATAGCTTCAATACTTATAACAGGGTCAAAATCATATAAAATTGCATCCTATATTGAAGCTGCCGGGTTAAAATCCATCAATGTAATCGGATATGATCTCCTTGATTCAAATATCGCGTTCCTTAAATCAGGGATAATAAAGTTTCTGATAGGCCAGCGACCTGAAGAACAAACTTACAAGGCCATTAAAAAAATGTTCGAGTATTTATCATTTAACAAAACACCCGAAAGGATGGAGTACCTGCCTGTGGATGTTGTCACATCTGAGAACGTTGATTTTTTTATTTAGACTTTTACAGAAAGAAAAATTAAATAAATAAGTATAATATGAAAACAATTGGTAAAATTTCGATGGGACTTGGCGACAGATTCGGTCACCAGGGAAGCGCTCAGCTAAAAGCTATTATTGAAGCCGGTAAAAAAGGAATCGAGATCACACCCGTTTGGAATAAGTCGAACAGGGAGCATATGATAATCGGTACACAACCCGGTGATGTAAGAAAAGAAGCAGATTCTGTGACTGCAAAAGCAGTATTTAAGAAACCTTATTATGTTGATGCTGACCATATTAATTTAGATACAGTTGACAGATTCATAGAGAGCTCAGACTTTTTCACTATTGATGTAGCATCATATATAGGGAAAAAGGCCGGTGATTCTGAAATCAATGAATTTATAAAAGGAGCCGGCAAATACAGCGGAGAATTGAAGATACCTGGAATAAGAAAGCCTCTCAAAGTAACTAACCACCTTATCACAGAGATTGCAGAGAAATACCTGTTTGCAGCAATTAAAGCCTGGGAAATCTTCAGAAAAATAGAGAAGGCTAAAGGAAAAGGTAATTTCGTAACAGAAGTATCTATGGATGAAGTACCTAATCCTCAGACACCTGTCGAGCTTTTCTTCATCCTTAAAATGCTTGGTGAAGAAAATATACCGGTTCAAACTATTGCTCCGAAGTTTTCAGGAAGGTTCAACAAAGGGGTCGATTATGTTGGGGATCCTGATAAATTCGCCGAAGAATTTGAAGCCGATCTGATGGTAATTGATTTTGCTGTCAAAGAATTCGGTCTCCCCGCTAATCTGAAGATGAGTGTCCATTCAGGTTCCGATAAGTTTACGATATATCCGTACATTGGATCAATAATAAAGAAACATAACAAGGGACTTCATCTGAAAACAGCCGGGACTACCTGGCTTGAGGAAGTCATCGGCCTTGCTGCTTCAGGTGGTAAAGCGCTCGATTTTGTAAAGGATATCTATTATAAATCCCTTGAAAAAATAGAAGAGCTTTGTGCACCCTATGCTGATGTTATTGATATAAACATTTCAAAGTTGCCTTCCAAAGATGAAGTAGCAAAATGGAACAGCAAAAAGTTTGCAGATTCTCTGAGACATGTCCCGCGTAACAAAGATTTTAATCCTAACATGAGGCAGCTCATACATGTCGCTTACAAGCTGGCTGCTTTGAAAATGGATGAATATTACCATCTTCTTGAAACTAATGAAAAGACAGTTTCATCTGCAGTTTATGAGAATATTTATAACAGGCATATCTGCAGGCTGTTTGACCTGAAGTGAATTCTGCTTTAAATTGATAGTGGAGTAACAAGATAAGGTACTATTTCACAAGCCAGGGAGCTTCATAGCCTTCAGGTCTCTTCCTGACAACAGGTGTTTTTGGAATAAACTTAATATCAATTTGTTCTGCTTTCCCGTTTTCTATCTTAAAAAGCAGGGACTGATAAGGTTCAAATTTCAGAGTCAATGAAATCTCCTTTCCTTGCCAGTTGATAGCAATTCTGGTACTGCTGGTCTGATCATTCAATGACTGTCCGTATTCCAGAGGAAATTTGATTCTGTCTGATTTTGGGTCAGGAAAGAAGATATAAAGGGTTTCCTTATCTTCTCTGCACCAATGATGTGGTATCTCATTTCCCGTCAAAAACGGTTTCAGATTTAGCGGAATATCCGACGATATATTTTCTGAATTACTTAATGTTTCGACCATTTTTAAATAGTCAGGATGTAATATTGCTCCGGGCTCTTCCGGTTTCTTTTTCATAATGATTTTTAAACCATCCCCTGCCAGCTCCAGAAGCCGTTTGAGTACTTTGTAATCGAGATAATCAGAGTTTAGATATAGAGCTTTAAATTCAGCATTACCTACTTTTAATGATCCATTCTTTACAGATGCTTTATTAAGAAATTCACCATTGATCCATGCAGGACTAAAACCATTCAATTCCTTCGGGAAATAAATATAGCGTATCTCGTAATATCCCCAGGCCCAGATAAACTGCTTTTCCTTAGGCATTACTCCGGCACTCCATGCATCTTCAGTTGGAAGATAAACGGCAATATCGGAATAAGTATTTCCTCTGCTCATATAGTCAGAGACGAGTTCAAGGTATTTATTAAAAGATAATAATTCAGGCTCCAGATTGCCTTTATCGCCAATATGAGTAGTCGCATAAAAGTTGACTGTATCCTGATTTTTCGGATTATGAGCCTTACCGTGCCAGATAATATGATTGATACCATTTGAAAAAAGGGCATCGGCTACCAATTTCAGGTCGGCTGTCTGTTCCTCACGGATATAATCACGAGGCCATCCGTACAGACATGTAAAGGTCTCTGATGAAACATATTTTTTGCCCGATAGTAATGCAGCTGAAGCAGGTATAGCGCAAAATTCAGGTTCGAATAACATGGATTCACCCTCAGGAATATCCATCACAGCATATCCGGAGATAAGATCACAAGGAGCACCAGATACCTGACCTCTCGAAAAGATACCGACCGAGTTAAGCGATGAATCAAATTTAGAATAAAAATCAAGCACTTTACCGGAAATGAGAGACATATAGTCGTAAAGGTAACGATGGTTTTTCGGGACATATAATGAATCCATGAAAGGAGTGATATCATACCCAAATGCTGAAATAAAATCCCGGTCAAATCCATCGCACCATAGTTTTTCGGTTTCAACCTCCCAGCTGTCGATAAAATATGATTGAGCTAACTTGGTGGAGGGACGAGGAAATGAATCGATCAATCTGTTAAAATAGTGCAGGTAATTTTTTGGAGTAAGATGGTCAATCACATAACCTGGTTTAGGATGTTCCCATGACCGGGTTATTACCTGCCTCCATTGTGGCTCACCAAATTTTTGTGAAGCCTGATCAAAGGTCACGTAACTATCACCAAATGGCCATAAAGTTCCCAGTGTCAGATCGCAGCCAAGACCAATTGAATCAGCATAACTGATTGTGTATCTTACAATACTCTGCCATTCAGGGCTAAGCCATTCCTGCCGGGGAGTATATGTAGTATCCTTAGGATTAAATCTGTTAAGGGGATAAACCCATGCAAGTTCAACACCTCCAAAATCATGAGATTTAAGCCAGTCTAAATTATATTTCACATCCTCTTTTTTTATTTCCGAGGCGAACCACCAATATCGGGTGTAGGGCTTTGAATTCGTATAAACCGATTTATAATTGTTATGCAGTACAGTATGAACAGAATTATCACACCCAGTTGAAAAGACCAGTAAATAACCAGCTATAAGACTTAGTAACAAATACTTATAATGTTTATTGTACCTCATTCTTACGATTTTTTTAGTTTTCATTCCATCCCGGCAATGATACAGTAGCCTGATAGTTGGAATAATTATATAGAGGATTACGGATTGGCTTATACAGTTTTCCGGATTTTGGATTATCGCTCTGCGTATAAACCCATAGCTCATTTGGGCTCCAGACAACAATTTCATCACGGCAGTCGCCGGTGATATCAAGGACGGCATTGCACATGTCTGGATGCCCGTCATCAGGAAAAACAAGCACTCTCCTGCCCCATCCGTCAAAAACTCCACCTTCTTTTATGTTCGGGTTGTGAACAAAATACTCTTCACCATCTCCTTTCCAGTTCAATGGCAGACACATGCTTCCATACTGATTGGGTTCAAAATCGTGATAGATATTCCCGTCAGCATCGTAAAGATGAATAATTCCCTGGCTTCCCCAGAAATCGATCGTAACAGTTTCAAGTCCCGGCATATCTGACCGGAAATTTGCAATTGCAGGATTCTGTACATGACCATTAAGGATATGCTTCAGAATTTTACCTTCCCCGCTGATCCGAAGGTAACCTGCATTGCTTGCCGAATACATAATAACAGGCTTTGCGTCCGGATTGTCAGTATATTTTACAATTGCCACCCCATCGCAGTGATCATCTATTTCTTTATCGAGACACCATAGAAGCTTCCCGTTATCGTCGTACAATGAATAACCGATTGCCAGCTCATCCTTGCCGTCATTATCAATATCGTAAGCAAAAGGATAATGTCCTGTTTTACAGCTTCCTTCCCAGATCACTTTTAAATCATTATTCAAAACCCAGAAATTCGTATAGCGGTCTTTAATAAGGATATCAGCATCCCAGCCTTTACCTTCAGCATCGAAGAAGAAAAGGCAATCGCCAAGTATTTGAGGGAACTTATCATCCACAATCTTTGATTTTGGAGTCAGTGCCTTATAGAGAGTTTTTCCTGTCGCTGCATCTGCCACAATAATCTCAAAATTCATGCAGTATATGACTTCATTCCTGCCATCATTGTTGATGTCATGTATCTGAAAGCCAACATCATTAGTAAGATTATTTTTCTCCGGATCAGGCTTCCCTTTCTGCCAGAGAATATCACCGTCAAATGTCATAGCAGTAAGACAGCTTAATTCACTATGGCTGTCCCTCGGCCCGTGATGAACGACCTGGCCTATAAGAAGATCAATCTTCCCATCACCGTTCAAATCGCCAAATCTTATATTTCGGCCAACACCAAAGCCTTCGGTAATTATTTTCTTCCAGACCACCATTTTAGGATTAGCATCCTGGAGCTTCAGCGACTCCAGCTCATAAGCAGCTTTTTTATTATTTAATGCTGTTATTTCTTCTGCTGAAGTAAGTACCTCAACACTTTTATATTCCGCTCTTGCATTTGATACCAGACCTATTTTACCACTTTTGTATGTACCATCAGTAACATTCAGTTTTACATTATCGTTAAGCCTGGCTTTGATCAAATCTCCTTTAACCGTCACAACAGCTTTTACTTCCTGCCCCTTGATCAGATTGAAAGGCTGCTCAGTCAGCCTGGTTTCTTTAAGTACATTATAAGTATCTGAATGTCTGAATATTGAAATATATGCTGTCGAATCCTTAATACCAAAAAAATAGAAGCACCGGTCATTCTTATACCTGAAGGCCACTCCGGAATATTGTGAATCATTCTCCGGCATAAACCTGACTGTGAGCTTGTAATCTTGCCACAATGAGTCACCTGAAATTATCATGGGATGTGTCCATTTCTGCGATTTATTCTGGATTGTCTGACACATCACATGAGTACTTTCCTTCTCCTTCACCTGCCAGGCTTTTCCCCATGCATCTCCCGAAGCAAAGCTGGAAACGACCCAGTTGCCCTTAGGTGCAGCTTCTGAAAGATAATGATACTCAGTGTGAGCGCCTACCGGTGCAGAGAAGAGGCCGGTATCGAGTTGAGAGAAATCATCTTTCAATAATACCTGGTTAAATTTATTTTGTTTGCAGCTAAAAAAGGCGATTACGGTTACAAAAAATAAAAGACAAAATTTATTGGACATGATGGTTCTTGTTTTACGTTAATGATGAATCCATGCCATTATATCGACTGCAATCTGTAATTTCGTACTAACTCCCTTTGTGTTCCTTTGTGCTTTTGCCTTAGTGTTCTTTGTGGTTAAATAATTTTTTAAACCACGAAGGATTCAAAGTGCGCGCTAAGAGCACAAAGGTCTTTTTATGTAAGTACCGATATGTAATCGGTACCAGCGGAATTCAAAGGCACGGATTACAAATCCGCGCCAGCGAACGTCGGGGGGTCCATGTTACCTGTTAAGTTCAATTGCAGCAAGGATGAAGGGCGCTACTCCTTTTGTATCGTTGTCGAACCGTTTTTCGTTGATGTAATATTCGTATGTTCCATCCCTGTAAGGATTACCGCCCAGGCCACATCCTCCGCAGATATTATGAATCGTCACCATGCCTTTATTATCAACTGTGACAAGCTCTTTCAGATATCCGTCAAAAGCACTGCGAGCTATCTTTCTGTATTTCTTGTCGAGATACCCAAGCCTTGCCCCCTTTGCAAATACATATATATACATTGCTGATCCGGATCCTTCAAGGTAATTGCCTTCCCTGCCACCATAGTTAAGAACCTGGTACCATATTCCTGATTTTGGATCACGAACTTTCAGAAGGGCGTCGCAGGTTTTTTGAAGAATAGCTATCAGGTCATCCCTGTCAGGATGATTCGCCGGCAGATAATCGAGGATATCAGTTATCGCCAGGATATACCAGCCCATTGCACGGCTCCATGGATAATGAGACTGTCCAGTGGCCGGATCGCACCACTTCTGCTGATGGCTCTCATCCCATGCGTGCATCAGCAAGCCAGTTTTCGGATCAAGAGTTTTCTCATATATCATTTTTGTCTGGGCAGTTGCAACATCGAACCATTCAGGTGCATTGAATTCTTTTGCATATTGAGCCATATATGTCGATGCCATGAAGATGCCGTCAAGCCACATTTGCCACGGATAGATATTTTTATGCCAGTAACCACCCGAGTTCGTTTTAGGATGTGTCTTAAGCTGCTCAATAAAATTATTAAGTGCAATTTTATACTTCTGATCCGGATTCCTTTTATAAACAGTAATGATATTTCTTCCTGGGAAAATTCTGTCGAGGTTATATTCTTTCAGCCTGTAATCTGTGACAGAACCATCAGGGTGGACAAAATAATTCACCCAGTTTTCCATATATTTTGAGTACTTCGGATCAATATTGCCAAGTCTGTCGATTGCCATGCCAAGAAAAGCAACATCATAAGCCCACTTAGGATTTCCTGCGACATAATGTATCAGACTGTCTGACTGTGTCATAACAGTGTTGGCCATACGAACAGACCACTTTTCTGAAACATTATTTTTGTTTCTCTGGCTAAAGCATGAAAATGATGTAAAAAGAATGACCAATGAGGTAATAAATGCTGTAAAATGGAATTTCCGGCTTCTCATAGTATTTATGTTTGAATCCTCTGTGTACCTCTGTGATCCTCTGTGTAACTCTGTGTAAGTTCTTTATTTTCTTTTGTTACACAGAGAACCACAAAGAAGACACAGAGAGCCACAGAGTTTTATTTCTTCATTATATTGTTACTGGTTATTATATTCTTACCCTTATTATTTGTCAGCGATGTTGTGCCTGGGAAGATATTATTTGCTATAATGATATTTTCAGAAGTTTCATCTTCTCCGATAAGGAGAGGGAAAGCTTCCGGCTGATAACAGTTTGTATATGTCACACCATTGCAATTAGTAAGCTTCATAATTGGCAGATCGAGCAAAGGTGTAGTAACAGTGACCTTATCCCAGCTTATCTTTTTAGAATTTTTAACTTCGATGGCATTACCTTCCTTTATTTCCATTTTAATATCGTGGAAGTTTATATCCGAACCGTTTTCAATGAGGATTCCTCTGCGGGTTGAAGATTCCATATTGCTGAATGAAACCTGATTTACCTCTCTCTCTTCAAGCCCGTAAATTGCCACAGGGCGTTGGCCTCCTCTTACAATTATATTCGAAATACGGACATTGTTACAGGCAGGGGTACGTTCCGATAAAGGCTCAGGCTGGGTCTGCTGATACCTGAGTGTTATCAGTACCCCTTCATTTATCATGTTATTCATTACAATATTAGAGACAAGTAAATCTTCAATAACACCACCTCTGCCTCTCATTGTTTTAATCCTTATTCCACGATCGGTTCCTTCAAAAACACAATTAGTTATTGCTACCCGCTTAACATTACCGCTCATTTCGCTTCCTATTACAACACCTCCATGTCCCCTGAGCATCGTGCAATTTGTTATAGTTATATCCTCAGTAGGCCTGGCAGCTTCTCTTCCATCTTCATCACGTCCTGATTTAATTACAATACAATCATCTCCAACAGTAATATGGCAATTTGAAATATGAACATATCTGCACGAAGAGGGATCAATGCCATCTGTGTTAGGAGAGCCTGCGGGATTTTCAATTGTAATACCGTTAATTGTAATGTTATCAGTAAATGCCGGCATTATAGTCCAGAATGGAGGATTCGAAAAGCTGACACCTTCAATTAACACGTTTTTACATTCATAGGTTGTCACCATTGGAGGTCTTAAAAAATTATTCTTAGCCCTTATATATGCGTTTTTTGCAAGAAGCTCTTCATTCTCTTTCTTAAAAGTCTCCTGCCATTTGCTTGGCTGTTGCTGCGAACCTACAGTACGCATGAAATCCCACCATTTTTTTCCTTGTCCTTCAAAATGACCTCTGCCACGAATTGAAATATTCTCGCATTGATAGGCATATATCTGTGAAACAAAGTTCTTTACTCTCACATCTTCCCATCGCGATTGAACCATAGGAAGATAATCATCAAAATCGTCCGAGAACTTTACTACTGCTCCTCCATCAAGCCACAAGGTGATATTACTTTTCATTATTATGGGCCCTGTTAAAAACGTTCCTGCCGGAAAGTAAACCGTTCCACCTCCTTTAGCAGATAATTCACTGATTACATCACTAATAATTTTTGTGCATTTTACATTCCCTGTGGGATCTGCTCCGCGTTCCTTAACATTCGTCCAAACCGACTGCGACTGTAATAAAATCGTACATGTGGTTAAAACAAAAACCAATAATACTCTTTTCATAATATTTTTATTATTTAATTATGTGTCCTTAATTCCGTAACGCCGTTGAGCCATTGCACCGTTAAGTCTTGTTCTCATTCCATTGTCGTTGTTCCGGCAACAGGCTTCGGATCTTCCTGAAGGAGATCAAAAATTATTATTTCGTTCAGACCCAGTTTGAGAAACGATGCAGGGCAATAAAGCCTCTTTTGAGGGCCAATATCCCAGTACCTGCCGAGATTATGACCATTCACCCATACAAATCCTTTCTTGTAACTTGAAAGATCAAAATATGTATCACCGGTTGACAGAATCGAAAAATTACCTTTAAAGAAGATACCTGGCTTATTAATAACCTTACCAGATGATCGCAAATCATATACAAATTTCCAATCCATCGGAAGCTTATATATTTTCCAATTCATTAAAGTCATTCCATTAAGAGTCACCCTCTCTGTAATGCCTTTTCTGTCAATCAGATACTGACCAAAATTAATTCGTCCCATACCTTCAACAAGAATTTCAAGCACCGGATTGGCGACTTTACTTTCGGGTAGATTAATGGAATTAATTCCTTCCCTGCGATCGAGACGGCCGATATATTCCCCATCGAGAAAAACAGTTGCAAAATCATGAATATCTGTAACAACCAGTTTTCCCTTTTTATGGCCGATAAGTTCTGTCCTGTACATAATAAATCCATAATCCTGACCATACTCTTCAAATGTTTTTGGAGTAACTGAAGTTACTGGCTGTGGAAGGTTATCCCAGATTGATGTAAATCTTACCGGGAAAATTAATGGTATTTCAATAGCAGGTACAGGATCAGGGATCTTTGGAAGTTTTTTCCCTTTAGGCAGATACGAATCAATTAATTCCCTGATAGCCATGTATTTAGGTGTGGCCATACCCTGTTCATTTATTGGGGCATCATAATCATAGGATGTAACATCAGGTTCATAGCCCTTGTTGCCTGAGTTAGCTCCTGCAGTGAATCCAAAATTTGTTCCTCCGTGTACCACATACAGGTTAAATGATTTCTTATTTTCCATCAGGAACTTAACCTCTTTAAATAGTTCTACCGTATCAGGTCTGGCCCAGTTTTCACCCCAATGTGTAAGCCAGCCGGGATAAGTTTCACTGCTGAAGACTGGTACACCGGGATTCATTTTAGAAGCAAGTTCAAAGTCAGCAAGTGAGCTTCCTGAATCAAGTCCGACTGCGCTTCCGGGCAGCGATCCAGCTTCAAGCATATATGTTGTGGGTCCATCTCCGGTGAATGTTGGAACATCAATTCCATTAGCAGCCCACACTTCTTTCAATCGTAACAAATAATTTCGGTCATTACCAAAGCTGCCATATTCATTTTCAATCTGTAACATTAATATCGGACCACCTTTTGTGATAAGAAAAGGTCTGATCTCTTCAGCTAACCTTGCAATATATCGTTCAACTGCTGCCATATATCGAGGATCCATGCACCGGAGTCTTATATCAGGTATCCGAAGAAGGTAGGGCGGAATTCCTCCCAGCTCCCATTCAGCGCAAACATAGGGTCCAGGTCTGAGAATGAGCCACATATCTTCGTCCTGAACTGTTTTAATGAATTCAGCAATATTGTGGTTGCCTGTTGAAAAATCATATATTCCCTCTTCCGATTCATGGTAATTCCAGAAAATATATGCAGCAATTGTATTACATCCCATTGCTTTTGCCATCTGGATTCTTTGTCTCCAGTATTCAGCCGGAATTCTTGCAGGATGCATCTCTCCGCTGATTATCTGAAAGGGTTGATCGTCAAGAAGAAATTCTGTAGGACTGAATTTGAAGGAGTGCTTTGCTTTTTGAGCTTGCAGTGAAGCAGATGTTAAAACCAAGCTCAGCAATAATAGAAAAATAGTACTTCGTCGAATCATATTATGTTAATATTGTGTAATTAATTATAATTCAAATTAATAGCTTTATATTTAATAACCCACCCCTCCCCCTCCAGGGAGGGGAACTTGCATGCAAACCTCTTCAACTTTCTTCAATGCTCATATTGCCTGATAACTATGCAGTTTTGCATAAAATCCGTCCTTCTTATTCATCAGCTCGGTATGTGTTCCTTTTTCAACAATCATGCCATCATCGATAACTACAATCAGATCAGCATGTTGTATAGTTGAAAGTCTGTGGGCAATCACAAGAGATGTCCGGTTTTGCATCAGCTTTAATATAGCATCCTGAACGAGACGTTCTGACTCAGTATCCAGAGCTGATGTTGCTTCATCAAGAATAAGTACTGGCGGATTGGCCATTATTGCTCTTGCAATGCTTACCCTTTGTCTTTGTCCCCCGCTCAGTTTATTTCCTGATTCTCCGACAGAGTTTTCATAGCCCTCTTCTGTTTCCATGATAAAATCATGTGCATTAGCGTTATGGGCAGCACTTATAACTTTATCCATATCAGGGACATCGACACCAAAAGCAATATTTTCGGTAAAAGAGGTATTGAAAAGGATAGGGTGCTGACTGACGATACCCATAAGATAACGCAGATCGGTGGTTTTCAAATCCCTGACATCCACTCCATCGATCAGCACACTTCCTTTGTCAGCATCGATAAACCTGGGGAGAAGATCGGCAAGGGTAGACTTTCCCGCACCTGATTTTCCTACAATGGCAACGGTTTGTCCCTTATTAATTTTGAGATTAATATCCTTAAGTACCGGTTCGCTGTTATAAGCATACCAGACACCTTTAAATTCAATCGAATCCTTAAATTCTTTTATCGGAAGTGCGTTCTCCTTTTCGGTTATTTTTTCTTCAGCTTCAAGAATCTGTTCAATCCTGTCTATGGATGCCATTCCCTTCTGAATGCTGAACCAGGCAGTAGTTATATTCTTTGCAGGCTGTATAATTTGTGAAAAGACAACCAGGAAAGCAATAAGTTTTTCAGAAGTCATATGCCCTTTAAGAGCAAGCATTCCACCGGCAAATAAGAGCAACATTACCACAAAGGTTGAAAGGACTTCACTCAGCGGTGAGGCAAGATAAGATTTCCGGATCACTCTTTTAAATATCTTGGAATAATGATCGTTCACAGTCCCAAACTGATCCTTCATCTTTTTTTCAGCATTGAATCCTTTGACAATTCTCAGACCCGTAAGAGTCTCTTCCACTATTGACAGAAGTCGTCCCAGTTTTTGCTGACCAAGCAATGATGAAGAACGCAATGTTCTGCTTGCCTGTCCGATAAGCCACCCGCTGAGCGGCAATAGTGCGAGCGCAAACAGAGTCAGCTGATAGCTTGTGATAAAAAGGTAAATGACGAAAATAAGAATATACATTGGATCTCTGAACATCATTGTCAATGATGACATTACAGAGATTTCTATCTCCTGGACATCATTGGAGATCCTTGTCATAAGATCGCCTTTCCTGGCATCGGTGAAAAATGACAATGGGAGCCTGAGCACCTTATGATACATTTTTTTTCTAAGGTCGCGGACAGTGCAGGAACGGATATATGCCATACTGTTATTTGCAAGGAAAATGAATCCGTTTTTAAAAATGGAGGCTATAATAAAAACTATGCTTATCATCAGCAATGCTACCACCGGACCATTCGGACCAATCTTTTCGATAAAAAATGATAAGTAGTATTTTGCAAATGCCTGCATGTACTCAAGATTGAACTGGAATTTACCGGGTGATGATAAATGTAGCTTGACCCTTTCAAAAAGTATGTTTAAAAAAGGTATTACAAGTGTATATGAAAAGAGAGCAAAAATAGCACTCAGAATGTTATACAGAATATTTTTTATTGCTGACCATTTATATGGCGATATATATTTCAGCAGAAGCCTTAACTTGCTCATCTTGTGAAATTAGGATTAGAAACCCGTAAAGTTAAATGGTGTGATTGCTCTTAATTCAGCTTTTACCGTTTCGCTGATATCAAGGTTGTCTATGAAAGAACGAATCGATTCACTTGTGATTTTCTGATTTGTCCTTGTCAGTTCGAGAAGGGCTTCATAAGGTTTGGGATAACCTTCTCTCCTCAGAATAGTCTGGATTGCTTCTCCGATAACTGCCCAGTTATTTTCCAGATCGCTCTTTATTTTATCAGTATTGACAATAAGCTTATTCAGCCCTTTAAGAATTGAATTAAATGCAAGTATTGAATGTCCAATCGGGACTCCAATATTTCTAAGTACTGTCGAATCAGTAAGGTCGCGCTGAAGTCTTGACACCGGAAGCTTCTCAGAAAAATGCCCGAATATTGCATTGGCATAACCCAGGTTACCCTCTCCATTCTCAAAATCAATCGGATTTATCTTATGCGGCATTGCTGATGATCCTATTTCACCCTTCTTGATTTTTTGTCTGAAATAGTCCATCGATATATAGGTCCAGATATCACGCGCCAGGTCTATCAGTATCACATTGATTCTGCGCATATTATCAAATAATGCTGCAAGATTATCATAGTGTTCGATCTGCGTCGTAGGTTTTGATCGTTGCAATCCTAGCTCCTCGTTGACAAAATTGTCTGCAAATGATATCCAGTCTATATCGGGATAGGCTACTTTGTGCGCATTAAAATTACCTGTAGCCCCTCCGAATTTTGCTGAATATGGTATCTGTCCGAAGTATTTTTGCTGTTCATCTATTCTTGCAATGAACACTGCGATTTCTTTACCCAGCTTTGTTGGGGATGCAGGCTGTCCATGTGTCCTGGCTAACATAGGAATATCCTTCCACTCATCAGCAAAAGTTGCAAGAATCTCCCTGAGTTCAAACAGAAGCGGGAAATAGATATTAATAAGGCCATCTTTTATTGATAATGGAATCGCGGTATTATTAAGATCCTGTGAAGTAAGACCGAAATGAATAAACTCGCTCCACTTACCCCAGCCCGAATGAAAAAATCTTTCTTTAAGATAATATTCTATTGCCTTAACATCGTGATTGGTAATTTTCTCCCTTTCCTTAATTTTTTCAGCATCTTCAATCCCAAAATCCTCATATATTGAACGCAGTACCTTGTAATTATCTCTCTTGAAATCACTCAGCTGAGGTAAAGGAATATCGCAAAGGGCGATAAAATATTCTATTTCCACCATCAGACGATATTTTATAAGCCCGAATTCCGAGAAGTAAAGATCAAGCTCATTCACCTTGTGTCTGTACCTTCCATCGAGTGGAGAGATGGCAGTAAGAGAATTTAATTCCATTATATTTTTATTTGTGTTACTGGTTATAACAACGATATATACAAAAATAGTATTTTAGAAGTTGTAAAAAAATTGAATTTTATGTTATTATTATATTCTGAAATAAAACTATATGTCTATAAAAAAAGTAAGAATTTCGGCAGTAAAATATGCAAATACGTATCCATTCATCTTCGGTTTGACAGAAACCGGATTTGATAAAAAGGTAATTCTTACAACCGATCATCCGGCTGATTGTGCAGAAAAACTTATCAGCGGAAAGGTTGATATCGGCCTTATTCCTGTTGCAGCACTCCCCTTGATGAAGGAATCTCACATCATTACAGATTACTGCCTGGGTGCATACGGTAAAGTCAGGACTGTTATGCTATTAAGCAACTGCTCTTTTAAAAAGATTAAGACAATTAATCTCGACTACAGGTCTCGTTCATCAGTGAACCTTGCAAAAATTTTGGCCAAAAATTCATGGAAACGGAAATTCCGGTGGAATAATACATCTGAAAAATTCGATTTTATGAATATACCTGTAAATGAGGCAGTTGTTTTAATTGGAGATCAATGTTTTGAATTTGAGGACAAGTTTAAATACAGAATTGATCTGGCAGAGGAATGGTATAATTTTACAGGGCTCCCCTTTGCATTTGCATGCTGGACCTCAAACAGGAAACTCGATAAAAAATTCCTTCATGAGTTTAATGACGCTCTGGGAACGGGTGTCAGGAATATCCCGGCTGTTGTTAAAAAGTATGGCAGGTCAGGAACTATAAAAGGTAATGACCTTTTGATCTATCTTACTAAAAACATGGATTTCGATCTGAATGACGATAAAAGAAAAGCAATAAAGCTGTTTTTGGAATTGATGAGTCAACTTTAGCCCTCTTTAGGGGGGTAAAGGGGGGAAGATTAAAGATAAATGAAGAAAAGAATAGATCATAACAAATTCATTATCAGAGAGTATCGTAAAGGTGATTTTAATGCGATATCTCATCTCTGGGCTGTAACCGGTATGGGCAACCCGAAAAGGGGCGATAATGCTAAGATCATTGAAGACAGCATCGGAATCGGCGGCGAGCTTCTTGTGCTGGAAGAAAAAACCAGTGCCAAGATATGCGGTACTTCATGGATGACCTTCGACGGACGAAGAATCCATCTTCATCATTTCGGAATACTGCCAGAATTTCAGGGGAAAGGTCTTTCAAAAATGCTGCTGGACGAATCTTTGAAGTTCGTTAAAAAGAAAGGGTTCCAGGTGAAGCTTGAAGTGCAAAAGACTAATACTAAAGCAATTAACCTTTATAAAAAGGCAGGATTTGAATATCTTGGAGATTATGATGTTTATATAATTCGTAATTTGCCCCCCGACCTTCTAAAGTGAAGTTTGCCCCCCATCCCCTCTAAAGGGGGTTTAACTTTCAGATATATGAGATGTTTATAGTAAAAGAGCGAGATTTAACCCCCCTTCAGGGGGGCAGGGGGGCAGAGAAATTGCAGGAGGGTCAAGTTTTTAAGTTAAAAATTAATGTTTATCTTTGGATTTGATGTGGACTATAATAATAATGTATAAAAAGATAAAACCATGGCAAAGACAATCACTTTCAATGAACTTCGGAAGATCAAAGATCAGCTGCCCTCCGGAAGTATGAAAAAAATTGCAGAAAAGCTGGATCTGAATGAAGAAACAGTAAGAAACTACTTCGGAGGGAGAAATTTTGACTTGGGACAAAGCGTAGGTATTCATTTTGAGCAGGGCCCCGGTGGGGGAATAGTTACATTTGACGATACTACCATCCTGGATATGGCTCAGAATATGATCAAGGACTGATTTAAAACTATTAAAGCCTGTTCAAAAGCAAAAGGCTTCGTCTTTTGCTTTTTTTGTTTTATGACATATTTGACCACAAAGGAGAAACAAAGAATGAACCTATCAGAACTACTAATCATTATAGAAGAAAAATATCTTCGCTTACTTGAAGATTATTTTAATGATACATGGGGTGATACAAAACTCTGGTCACATGATCTCAGTCATCACCGGCGCGTTTGGAATTATGCGAAGGAAATACTGTTGTATACTGATGATCAGGATGTTATGGAGCAGAAAGGTTTTTGCGACAAATTAATTATAGCATGTTATCTGCATGATTTAGGAATGGCAGTCGATACGGGATTAAATCATGGACATCTCGGCCGGGAGCTCTGTCAAAAATTTATTCAGCAAAATAACTATGATATTTCTGATTTTCAGGATGTACTATTTGCAATTGAAAATCACGATGATAAAAATTACACTTTACAGGATAACAATAATAAACTCCTTTTGATACTCAATGCTGCCGATGACCTGGATGCAATCGGTTACACCGGAATCTTAAGATATGCAGATATCTACCTCAAACGTGGTACTACTCTTGAAGATATCGGCAAAATGGTTCTCGAAAACGCAGGCAAAAGATTCGAAAATTTTGAAACCACCTTTCATAAATATCCTGCTTTAATCGAGAAACACCGTAAAAGGTACTTGGTTATCAGTGAATTCTATACAGCCTATAACCGGCAATAAATAAAAAGCCTATTTATTCATAGTGCTATTTACATATAATAAATATGTATAAATACCATCATGATTATCGTACTATTGCTAATAAGCTCATCTGAGCCGGTGCTTACATTCGCTCATAAATGTAAAAACCGGAATATGCTTGATGTACTCATAAACAGGCCTGAAGATAAAACTCCCAGGAAAGGAGTATTTAAATTCAGCGACAGGGCTGACAAACCTGTAAAAAGTGTCATAAAAGCTGTATCATGGCGGATTGTCGGAACTATCGACACCATGTTAATAAGTTACTTTATTACCGGCAGGGTAACAGTAGCTCTTTCTATCGGAAGTGTGGAAGTCCTTACAAAAACCATACTCTATTATTTTCATGAAAGAGTCTGGGCACATATTCACAGAATAAGACTAAAAATTTTGAAAAAATCAAATGGAAGCAGATTTGAAGTTAAACGAGCTGGGTAATATTTTAAGAGGAAAAACCATTGAGGATTTTATTGAAACTCTTGTTTCATTATGGCCCGGGGAAATAGTTTTTACGACAAGCTTCGGATTTGAAGATCAGGTACTTACTCATAAAGTTTTCAAAAATAATATCCCAGTCGAGGTTGTGACACTTGATACAGGGAGACTTTTTCCTGAAACTTACAAAGTTTTCTCTGAGACTATCAAAAGGTACAACAAAAAGATAAACATGTTTTTTCCTGATCATGATGATGTTGAGAAAATGGTCAGTGACAAAGGTCCATTCAGTTTTTATGATTCAAAGGAGAACAGGCTGGAATGCTGTAGGATCAGGAAAGTTATACCCCTCGACAGAGTATTGAAAGGGAAAAAATGCTGGATATCAGGTATAAGGGCAGAACAATCGGAAAACAGAGGTAAAATGGCAGAACTGGAATATGATGAAGATAGAAAACTGTTTAAATATTATCCGCTCTTCTTATGGTCTTTTGAGGAGGTCGAAAAATTCATAAGAGAAAATAATGTACCCTATAATAAATTACACGACAAGGGATATGTAAGCATAGGGTGTGAACCATGCACACGGGCAATTATTAAAGGTCAGGATTTCCGTGCCGGCAGGTGGTGGTGGGAAAATGACGGACCCAAGGAGTGTGGGTGCCATTTAAAGTCAAAAGTCGAAAGTTAAAAGTCAAAAGTTTATAGCAGAAAATTATAGATGATAATAAACGACGAACATATTAAAGAGCTGGAGGATGAAGCAATTTATGTAATGCGTGAGGTGGCAGCTCAGTTTGAAAAAAAAGTGATTCTTTTTTCGGGAGGTAAAGACTCAATAGTGCTGGTGCATTTAGCAAAAAAGGCCTTCTGGCCTGCAAAAATGCCTTTCAGCCTTATGCATATCGACACCGGACATAACTTTGAAGAGACGCTAAAATTCAGGGATGACCTCGCAGCAGAACTTGGTGTTGAACTTATTGTAAGGCTCGTGCAGGATTCAATCGACCAGGGAAAAGTTATCGAAGAAACAGGAATAAATGCAATCCGAAATAAAGCTCAGTCAGTGACTCTACTCGATGCTATTGAGGAACTGAAAATTGATGTTGCGGTCGGCGGAGGACGCCGTGATGAGGAGAAGGCAAGAGCTAAAGAACGTTTCTTCTCCCACAGGAATGAATTTGGTCAGTGGGACCCGAAAAACCAGAGGCCGGAACTCTGGAATATCTTTAACGGCCATAAAAACTTTGGCGAGCATTTCAGAGTATTTCCTATCAGCAACTGGACGGAACTTGATGTCTGGCAATACATTATGCTTGAAAAGATAAAACTCCCGGAGCTTTACTACACACATCGGCGGAAGATATTTCAGCGAAATGGAGTCTACCTTGCATGGGCTCCCTTTATGCTGCTCAAACCTTCAGAAAAAGTTTTTGAAACTGATGTCAGATGCCGGACAATTGGTGACATAACCTGCACAGGAGTCACACTCTCAAAGGCAGATTCGCTGGAAGAAATCGTCACTGAGATAGCAGCTACCAGAGTTACTGAACGGGGTGGAAGGTACGACGACAAAAGGTCGGAAGCAGCTATGGAAGACCGGAAAAAAGAAGGATATTTTTGAAGTTGAGAGTTCAGGGTTCAAATATTTGACAACGCTGAACTCGGAACACGGAACACGGAACATAAAAAGCAATCAGTTCAAAATGAAAATCAACGGAGAAAGTAAATATAAAAGCTTACTGAGATTTACAACAGCAGGAAGTGTGGATGATGGCAAGAGCACTCTGATCGGAAGGCTCCTTTACGACAGCAAATCGATATTCGAGGATCAGATGGATCATATTGTCGAGTCGAGTAAAAGGCTCGGAAAAAAGGATATAGACCTGTCGCTGCTGACAGACGGCCTGAGGGCTGAGAGAGAACAGGGGATTACAATTGACGTGGCATACAGATATTTTTCAACACCCACAAGGAAGTTCATCATTGCTGATACTCCCGGGCATATTCAGTATACGAGAAATATGGTCACCGGCGCAAGTACTGCCGATCTTGCAGTGATACTTATCGATGCACGGAAAGGTGTTCTTGAACAGACCATGAGACACTCGTATATTGCAACTCTGCTTGATATCAGGCATCTTGTATTCTGCATCAATAAGATGGATATGACAGGCTATTCTGAAGATTGCTTTCTCAATATCAAAAAAACACTGGCCGGTCTTGTTAAAAAACTCAATATTGAAGATGCACATTATATACCAATAAGTGCAAAATACGGCGACAATGTTGTGGAACCATCCACAAATATGCCATGGTATACCGGAAATACATTCCTTCACCTGATTGAAACCATCGAAATAAAGAAAAATAAAAATTCATCTGATGCACGGTTTCCGGTCCAGACTATTATTCGACCCGATTCTAAGGAATTTCATGATTACCGTGGTTACTCAGGCAGAGTTGCCGGCGGAGCATTTCATATTGGCGATGAGGTAACTGTCCTCCCCTCTTTTTTGAAATCAAAAATTAAAAGCATTGATTCCCTCGAAAAACAATTTAAATCAGCCACCGCAGGTGATTCTGTCTCTCTGACCCTTGAAGATCAGATAGATATCGGCCGCGGCGACATGATTGTAAAGCCGGGTGAATTACCTCAATCAGGTAATGACATTACCCTGACAACCTGCTGGTTCAATGAAAAGCCTTTAAAATCGGGAGGCAGGTATATCGTGAGGAATTATACAAATGAAACAAGTTGTGTGATTAAATCAGTCAATTACAAAATGAACATCAATAATCTTGAAAAGGTGACTGATGATCTTTCCATTAATATGAATGATATCGCAAATATTAGCATCCTGACAGCAAAACGATTATTCTTTGATAGTTACAGAAAAAACAATATCACCGGCAGCCTGATATTTATTGAGGAGGGGACTAACGAAACTGTTGCCGTAGGTATGATTGAATAATTGTCGTTCAGTCTTGCGGTCTTGCAGTCTTGCAGACGAGATAAAGATTGTTGAAGGTTCAGTCAAATAAACTCCTCACTGTTAATTAATTAACAATAAGATTCCTCGCTGACGCCCGGAATAATAATCCGGCCAGGGGAGAAATTAATGAAGAGATTCCTCGTATATGCGCGGAATGACATAATAAGGAATGATATTGCGTGAAGCATTGGCCTATATTAGTAAACCGAAGGTAGTGTAATCGACTGAAAATATAAAAAATTATATTTTCGTTTTCAGTCAATTTTGAAAATACAGAAATTTATATTTTCATTTTATGACGATTTTGAAAATATGATTGATTCTATCCCTCTCCCGCTCTCCCGCTCTCCCGCTCTCCCGCCCTCTCGCCCTCATTTTTTTCATCGCTTATCAAACAGATCCAGCTGCCTCTCCCCGCTATCCTCCGACTCAAGATTTGAGATGCTTACACCCAGCAGCCTGATCTTAGTTCCGGGAAGTTCAAGAGATTTTCTGATTTCTGCTACCTCTCTATGAAGTGTCTCAAAATCACGTATATAGGTTTGAAGTGTCTTACTTCGGGTGATCTGCCGGAAATCTGAAAATTTAACTTTCATAGTAACGGTTCGTCCGGTTGTCCCTGCATGTTCGAGACGTTCCATCAACTCTTTTTCCACTTTATATAACTCAGCAATTATCTCAAATTCTTTGGTGAGGTCTTTTTCATAAGTAAGCTCGGTACCTATCGATTTGCGCTCAGATTCAGTCTCCACAACACGGTCATCAATTCCCCTCACGATATCGAAATAAAACTTACCTGCCTTTCCAAAATTTCTTATCAGATCCTGTAAATCAAGCTTTTTAAGATCAGCGCCTTTATGAATACCCAGCTTATGCATTTTTCCGGATGTTACCTTTCCGATACCATAAAATTTTTCTACAGGAAGCTCGCAAATAAAACTCTCTGCCTCTTCTGGTTTTATTACGAACAGACCATCAGGTTTTTTTATGTCTGAAGCTATCTTAGCAAGGAACTTATTGTATGAAATCCCTGCGGAAGCAGTAAGACCAGTCCGCTTTCTGACTTCAGCTTTAATTTCTTTCGCTATTAAAGTCGCAGAACCTATATTCTTTTTATCATTTGTAACATCAAGAAATGCTTCATCAATTGAAAGAGGTTCGACAATATCGGTATATTCATAAAAAATTTCAAACACCTTTTTTGACATCTCTTCGTATCGATCAAAATGGTGCCTCACAAATATCAGGTCAGGGCATAATCTTTTTGCAGTTACAGATGGCATTGCTGATCTCACACCGAATTTTCTGGCTTCATAGCTGGCAGCAGCAACAACATGTCTTTCTCCGCTTCCCCCAACTGCCACAGGCTTACCTTTCAGCTCCGGATTATCGAGCTGCTCTACAGAAGCAAAAAAAGCATCCATGTCGATGTGTATGATCTTTCTCATGAAAAAGTGCCTACCTTGTACACCGAAGCCTTGGCGTAGGTGTAAAGTACTTAGAGTACTTAAAGTTGGAAAGATAAAGATAGTTAATAAGACTGACCGGAATGAAGAACGAAGGACAAACGAATGTTGAATTAAGAAGTTCTTACTTCGCTGATCGATTGTTCTTCATTCTTACTTTAAAATCTATTATTAAAATCTAATTCAACTTATTATACACCCGGCTCTATTTTTCTTTATTTTCGCAAAAAAGTCTGACAATGAAAGCAATTGGAATAAACTGCAGTCCCAGGAAGGGAGGAAATACTGAAATCCTTATAAAAGAAGTTCTGAATGTCCTTGAAGAGAACGGAATAAAAACTGAGTTTATCCAGCTTGGAGGTAAAAAGGTAGCAGGATGCATTGCCTGTATGAAATGCAGGAAAGCAAAAGATGGCAGATGCCATCAGGACAATGTTGTTTTAAACAAATTCATTGAAAAAATGGTGGAGGCTGATGCTATTATTATAGGTTCGCCGACATATTTTTCAGATATTTCAGCTGAAGCCAAAGCACTTATTGATGTCGCCGGTTATTCACTTCGCGGAGCCGGCAATCCACTAAAGAAGAAGATCGGAGCAGCTGTTATTTCTGTAAGACGAGCCGGTGCAATTCATGCTTTCGACAGTATTAATCATTTCTTTTTAATAAATGAAATGATCATTCCGGGTTCATCATACTGGAATATCGGTATTGGCAGAGAGAAAGGTGAAGTAATTAAAGATGAGGAAGGTATGCAGGTAATGAAGACGCTTGGGGAGAATATGGCATGGCTGCTTAAGAAGATAAAAGACAAAAGATCAAAGATAAAAGACAAAAGAAAAATAAAGAAGGCTGAATAACTGCAAGACTTGCATGACCTGCTAGGTTGCTGCAGCAGCTGCAGCTGCTCTTTGTTTGAAATAATTCTTTATAAACAAACCTGTCAGGATAAGAACTTCATCTCCGGTGTATGAAGTTATTTCTCCGCTGGAAAAACTTGACTGATACCTGATCATAACTCCGTTTTCATTGCTGATGCTCCATTTCGTATTCCAGAAATTATCATATTGCCACTGGTAATCTTTATTATCATATCTGATCGTTGTTTTCGTTTTCCAGATATTAAAAATGATCTGAATAATAACTGAATTATCCTTCTGATCAATAATCCTATGCTCCTGTTTGAAAAAACCTTTGGTCTCAAACATCAGCTTACGTCCATTCAGCTCTCCGGAAGTTTTCCGTTCAAAACTTTTATTTTTTAATTCTCCGACAAGGTTTTCGTACTGGTATATTTCAAATCCTCTTCTGAAAAACTTGGATTTCCAGGTATAATGGGTTTCCATAATTCTGATTTTTAAGAAAATTTACTTCCTCCAAGATATAATTTATTATTCAATTTACTATTTGCAAGACTTGCAAGACAAAAAAACCGCCCTTCGCTCAGGGCGGTTTTTTTTATTTAGTAGCTTTCCCGTTCCACATAATGTGTATGGAGAAGCTCATGTGATGCATGGCTGTTTGGATTGCCAAGGAATTCTTTGTAAATGGCAATCACATCAGGATTCTCATGGGATTTGCGAAGTACCATGTGCTCATCTTCTGAATATATAGCTTTCATACGATTCTTTCTGATCTCCATGCTGGTTGGTATCGGCTGTCCGCCGCCGCCAATGCATCCACCGGGGCATGCCATTATTTCAACAAAATGGTATGGCGATTTTCCTTTTCTGACCTGCCTCATAATCTTGTTCGCATTTACAAGTCCATGA
Organism: Bacteroidia bacterium; assembly: GCA_026391515.1. Classification (GTDB taxonomy): domain Bacteria; phylum Bacteroidota; class Bacteroidia; order Bacteroidales; family VadinHA17; genus LD21. The sequence continues at coordinate 24,685 of JAPLEC010000435.1, forward strand.
GCTATTGCGACTTTCAGTTCGACACCTTCAAGGAATTTCCAGTCGTTTGTACAGCCTTCGATTTTTATTGTTGCCTCTTTGACCCCTTCCATTCCGCGAACCGGCGTAATATTGAGGTTTGCAAAAGGAACTTCCCTTCCGGTTACAATCTCATAAGCAGTACGAAGAGCTGCTTCCATTACACCTCCTGTCGCACCGAAGATAACTGCTGCACCTGTCGAATCGCCCATAATTGAATCATAATGAGACGATTCAAGATTTCTGAAATCGATTCCTGCCTGTTTTATCATTACTGCCAGCTCTCTGGTTGTGAGAACAAAATCAATATCCTTGTATCCGCTGGATCTCATTTCAGGTCTGTCGGCTTCATATTTTTTTGCCGTACATGGCATTATTGAAACTGATACAATCTTTGAAGGATCAAGTTTCATTTTCGATGCATAAAATGTTTTTGCAAGTGCACCGAACATCTGCTGCGGCGATTTGCATGTCGACAGATTTGAAAGGAACTCAGGATATTTATGTTCGATGAACTTTATCCATCCTGGTGAACATGATGTAAACATCGGAAGTGATAGTTTCTTATCACCATCGACAAGAATTTTCTTCAGTCTTGTGAGAAGCTCTGTTCCTTCTTCCATAATCGTAAGATCAGCTGTGAAGTCGGTATCAAGAATAGAATCAAAACCAAGCTGTCTGAGAGCAGTAACCATTTTCCCTGTTACTCTTTCTCCCGGATTATAGCCAAGATCTTCACCAAGTGCCACTCTGACAGCCGGTGCTGTCTGAACAACTACATGTTTTTCCTTATCATAAATAGCATCCCAGACCTGGTCGATATATGTTTTTTCAACCAGTGCACCGGTGGGACAACGGTTAACACACTGCCCGCAGTTGGTACATACAACATGACTCATTGGCCTGTCGTGAAATGAAGATATTTTCTGATGAGCGCCTTTGTTGGCAACTGCAATTGCTGAAATATACTGCAACTCGGTACATGTTCTGACACAACGCTGACAATGGATACATTTGCTATCGTCCTTCATGAATGATGGTGATGACCTGTCAATGGTATATTGATGATCTTCGATGAGATCAAGGAAAATTGTATCTCCGAATGCAAATTCATTTGCCAGAGCCTGGAGTTCACATTTCTGGTTTTTATAACATTTTGTGCAATCAGACCTGTGTTCAGAAAGGAGAAGCTCTACAATATGCTTTCGGGCATTTCTTACTTTTAATGTGTTGGTGTGGATATCCATACCTTCTGCAACCGGCATTGCGCATGCTGCTATGAGAGTCCTTGCTCCTGTCTGTTCAACAACACAAACCCTGCAGTTTCCTGCCACACATAAATCGGGATGATTACATAATGTCGGGATATTTATTTTCAGTTTTCTTGCAGCATCAAGAACTGTTGTCCCCGGCTGAACTGAAATTTTCTGATGATTTATACTAAGACTTATCATTATTTCTGTACATTATTATATTAGTAAATGATTTCTTCCCTGAAGTTTTCAACAATAGTTCTAAAGGCGTTACCCACTGATTGTCCGAGACCACATTTTGATGCAACTTTCATTGTATCAGCAAGTTTTATCAGTTCATTCAGATATGTTGTTTTCACTTCTCCTTTCTTGACTTTCTGTACACCTTTAAGCAGCTGCTGGCATCCGACCCGGCAAGGTGTGCACTGCCCACATGACTCTTCTGCAAAGAAATCAAGATAGTTGTGAAGAACATTGTACATCGATCTTGAGCTGTTGAACAGCTTCATTGAACCGCCTGTAGGGACACCTTCAAAACCTATGATGGTACTTCCAAATTTTTTCCTTGGTACACAGAAACCCGATGCACCTCCTACCTGTACCGCTTTTGTGTCGCCGTCACCAAATTCATTTACAAACTCCTGCACTGACATACCGAGTTCAAGCTCAAAAATACCGGGTGTTGGAGTATCGCCAGATACTGAGAATACTTTCGAACCACGTGAATCTTTAGTTCCAAGATGGCTGTAAGATTCTGGTCCATGTGTTATTATCATCATTGCTGTGACTAATGTCTCAACATTATTGATTGCGGTTGGCTTATTAAAAACACCGGAAGTTGTCGGGTAAGGAGGTTTGTTGCGAGGTTCCCCACGCCCGCCTTCAACTGATTCAAAAAGTGCGCTCTCTTCTCCGCAGATATACGCCCCACTTCCAAGACAATAGTTTATTTTAAACTCGAATCCGATCTGTTTAATTAATTTGTGGAACGATTCGAGCTCAATCATCAGCTGAGGAAGCATAAATCTGTATTCGCCCCTGAGATAAACGATACCTTTTTTTGCACCAATTGCTTTACCGGCAATTACCATTCCTCCATATACTTTGTAAGCTACTTTGTCGAGTATCTCCCGGTCCTTAAATGTTCCGGGCTCACCCTCATCGGCATTACATACAATATATTTTTCAGATTCTTTAACTGCTGCCGTATATTTCCATTTAAGACCAGTCGGGAATCCGGCACCTCCGCGTCCTTTAAGGCCTGAATCAAGTACCTGCTGAATGATCTTTTCCGGAGACATCTTAAAAACTTTAGTAAGAACCTCTTTTGCGTCTATTTTTTCGAAGATAAGATCTACCTTATTTAATCCTCTTTTTTCCATTTTGCACAGGGTATTATTTCTTTTGCATATAACCTTTAATAATCTCAACAATCTTTTCAGGAGTAAGCTCCGTATAAGGCATTTCATTAATCAGTATTGCAGGAGCTTTATGGCACCAGCCTATGCAGTTTGTTTCAATCAGGCTGAATTGCTTGTCAGAAGTTGTTTCGCCAACCGTGATTTTAAGAATATCTTCAAGGGTTTGAATGATTTCACCTTTGCCCTTCATCGAGCATGTTATTGTTTTACAAACTCTTATCACATATTTTCCTCTGACATTTGTATCGAGAAAAGTATAAAATGATGCTGTTCCATAAACTTCAGCAGCTGAAATATCCAGCTCCTTCGCTACTTCAACCATGGCTTCATCGGTAAGATAATTATGTCTTTCGACTATACCCTGGAGTATAGGCATAAGACTCTCCCTTGCACGGCCATGCTTGTCGGATAGCTCCTTTACAAGATTTCCTAGGTGGTACATTTCTATCTGATTTTTAAGTAATTAATTAATATTTGGTCAACAATTAATAGCTTTTAAAAAGCGCCGTTAATTTAATAACAATACTCCTGAAAAAAAACTTACAAATGTCATACTTTCTAATTTAGAATCAAACTAAACAAGTCTTGCTCCCTTTGGTCGCTGTCTGGCTCCTTTCAGTCGCCATCTTACGCGCTTCGCTCATCGTCTTTATGTCCGCCAAATGGCGGACTGTCTTGCTCACGGAGTTTATCCCGCCCTAAGCGGGACGACAGACTTAAGACTTAATCAATTACATTCATTTCAGATGAATTGTTTATATTTAAGGATATTTTTCAACCATGGATTACCAGTCAGTACTCAAAAACCTGAAACCGAATCATGATTTCTTTATCGGGATCGATTCCGACGGTTGTGTCTTTGATTCCATGGAGGTAAAACAAAAAGAATTCTTTATTCCAAATGCGCTTAAATTCTTCAACCTTTTTCCAGTTTCAAAACCGCTTCGCGAAACATGGGAATTCGTAAACCTCTATTCCGTTTATCGCGGAGGCAACAGGTTCCCTGCAATGATCAAAGTTTTTGATCTTCTTAGTGATCGGGATGAGATTAAAGAAACCGGATTTAAGCTCCCCGATTTGAGTGCATTAAAAGAATGGATAAGTATCGAAACTAAACTCGGGAATTCAAATCTTAGGAAATATTTTGAGGAGAAAAATGTCAAATCACTGGAAGTTGTTCTGAAATGGTCCGAGTCCGTAAACAGGGATATAAGCGAATGGCTTCACGACATCCCTCCATTTTTTCATGCAATAAAAGCTATTGAAAGAATTTCTCAGATTGCAGACATTATTGTTGTATCCCAGACTCCGCTTGAAGCTCTCGATCGCGAATGGCTTGAAAATGATATCAAAAAATATGTCAGGATGATAGCAGCACAGGAGCATGGAACAAAAGCAGAACATATAGCGGTTGCTGCTAAAGGCAAATATCCTGACGATAAAATTCTGCTAATAGGCGATGCATTTGGCGACATGTTAGCAGCACAAACCAACAATGTACTTTTCTATCCAGTAGTCCCGGGGCAAGAGGATCAGTCGTGGAAAAAGCTTCTGAATGAAGGACTTGAAAGGTTTCTCAATGGAACATTTGCAGGTTCTTATGAAGAGTCTTTAATGGCAGAGTTCAGAAAGGTTTTACCTATTACACCTCCGTGGAAGAGGTAGAAAGAATCTGCTTACTTATCCATTTTATCCATTCTTTCAATCCGTTTCCCCTTGTGCAGGAAATCTCAAATAAGGGGACTTGTCCATTAATATTCTTTAAATCAGAATTAAAAGTCTCCCTTTTAAAATTTGTATATGGTATCAGGTCAATCTTATTTAACAGAACTGCTTTCGCTTCTCTGAAAAGCATTGGATATTTGCCAGGTTTATCATCGCCTTCAGTGGTGCTGACTATTGCCAGTTTGAACGTTTCACCCAGATCAAATTGAGACGGGCAGATGAGGTTGCCGACATTCTCTACAAACAAGACATCAAGGTCGTCAAGGTCAAATGAGTCAAGGACTTTTGAGATGCTGTGCGAATCAAGATGACAGCCGCCCTCAGTATTGATTACCACTATCGGGATGTTGTATTTCTTCAAACGCTGAGCATCCCTATCAGTTGTTATATCGCCTTCAATTATCCCAATCCGGAATTTCTTATTCAATTCTTCACAGGTGCGTTCAAGCAAAGTTGTTTTCCCTGCGCCGGGTGAGCTTATTAAATTTACCATCAACACTTTTTTAGCTACAAGTAAATTCCTCACTTCTCCTGCTTTGTTCTGGTTTCTGTCCAGAATATTCTTCATTATCTTGATTTCCATTGCTACTCTCCTTCTATACTTTTTATAAATAATTCTTTTCCATGAATGATTTCCAGGTCAGTTGACCTGCAATTAGCGCATACAAACCTATTTTCTTCCACCCCGAAATCGTTTCCGCACTTTTTGCAAATCATCTTTACAGAAACTATTTCAATATTTACTTCAGCATCCTGTGCGATTGTATTTCTTACTGTTTCGCTGAAAGCAAAAATAAAAATATCAGGAACAATCTGCACCAGCACTCCAAAGCTGATATTCACCTTTGTCACCTTCGAAAGTTTCTCACGTTTCGCTGTTTCAAGCACGATGGCCGAGAGATCTTCTGCTATTCTTATTTCGTGCATAACTTATTTATTAACAGATTCTTGGAAGCTGCGCTCCTGAAGGCATATCAAGAATACGTTTTCCTCCAACGGATGTATTTAGCACTACAAGGTTTCTTTTATCCGGTACTATTTCTCCAAATATAGAAGAGAATGCTCCCAATGCATCAGACCTGAGAATTTCAAGCACTTTTTCTGCCTCCTCTGCACTAGTAACAATTAATAGCTTCCCTTCATTTGCAAGATAGAGTGGATCAAATCCAAGTATTTCACATACTCCTCTAACCGGATCATCAACAGGTATTGACGCCTCATCAGCGATAATACCTGAATTTATCATCCCAGCCAGCTCATTCATAACACCAGCAAGACCTCCCCTGGTCAGGTCGCGCATAAAATGAATCTCTTTGCAGCTTTTCAGAACACCCTCTATAAGATGGTTCAGCGATGCACAATCAGAAGTTACAGGAGTGGTGAAGCTGAGCTTGTTACGGGCCCCGGCGACAGCGATGGAATGATTCCCCAGCGGACCATTAATAATCAGCTTATCACCCGGTTTAATGCGTTTGCCGGTACTGATATGCTCCTGACTGTAATCAAGGATTCCTGTTCCGGAAGTCGTAATGAAAAGTCTGTCGCATTTTCCCTTTTCCACAACTTTCGTATCTCCTGTCACTATTTTCACTCCTGCGTTCGTTGCTTCATCAGCCATTGATTCTGCAATTGTGACAAGATCGTTTACAGGAAAACCCTCTTCAATAATAAATGAAGCTGCGATATATTTTGGTTCTGCACCCGAAACTGCCAGGTCATTCACTGTACCACAGATGGCAAGCTTCCCAATGTTGCCACCGGGGAAAAATAGTGGATCAATAACATAGGAATCCGTAGTAAAAACCAGAGTTTTTCCCATCTCTTTAAGAATAGCAGAATCGGTTAAAGGCTCAGTCATTCCGAATTTCTTCACAAACACTTTTTTAATCAGTTCATGTGTCTGCTTGCCACCGCTTCCATGATTTAAAGAGATAAGATCATTCATCTGACTATTTTGTATTTATACCATGTATTGCATGAACCTTCATTAGAAACCATACATGCTCCTACAGGGTTTTCAGGGACACAAATATTTGCAAAGAGAGGACACTGCTCAGGTGTTTTCATTCCTCTCAGTATCTCCCCGCAGATGCACCGGCTGTCATCCTCCTTATAATCGATTGAAACAGGCACCTGAATATCAGCATTGAACTTTCCATAATTATTCTGCAAACGGAGTCCGCTGGATGGGATCACTCCAAATCCTCTCCAGATTGCATCACAAGGTTCGAAAACTTCTTTTAAATCTTTCTGAGCTATGGTATTCCCTTTCACTGTGACTGCACGTTTGTATTGTATCTCAACGAAAGGGGAACTGTTATTTACCTGGGTTATCAGCATCAGAATTGACTGCAATAAATCTGTCGGTTCAAAGCCGGTTATAACACAACCTATTTTATATTTCTCAGGGATGAAGCCGAAAATTGAAGAGCCTGTTATGGCAGCAACATGTCCCGGACAAATAAATCCATCAATATTAACTCCTTCACTTACAATAGCTTCCATTGCAGGAGGCATAATTTTATGAGCGCTAAGTACAAAGAAATTATTAATGTCCTCTTTATCAGCCTGCTTAACAGTGACTGCAGTTCCGGGAGCTGTTGTTTCAAAACCTATTGCCAGGAAGATAATTTTCTTATCTGGATTTGCTCTTGCGATCTCCAGCGCTTCAAGACCCGAAAAAACAACTCTTATATCTGCTCCTTTCACTCTCTTTTTTTCAAGTGAAGAAGCTGATCCGGGAACTCTTACCAGGTCTCCGAAAGTGGTTATGATCACATCCTCCATCTCAGAATAAGTAACAGCCTTATCAATGAAATCAGTACCTGTGACACAGACAGGGCAGCCAGGGCCTGAGATCAGCCTGATCTTTTCTGAAAGCAATGATGGAATGCCGAATCTGTGTATCGCGGCCGTATGACCACCGCACACTTCCATAAAGGTATAATCGTGTATGACTGACTTATTTATCTGACTCGACAGATTCTCTATCAGATCCTTATCCCTGTATTCATCTATAAACTTCATACTTATTCATTCAGGGTATCACTAATTTCTTTCAGTATCTTAAGTGTTTCAGCTGCCTCTTCTTCACTGATTTTCTGAATCGCAAATCCGGCATGGAGCAGTATATAATCTCCGACTTTTGCATTTTCGATCATATGCAAGCCTGCTTTAAATAAGCTTCCTCCGACAGAAACTTCTGCCATGCTGCCATCGATCGACACAATCTTTGCTGGAATACTCAGACACATTATCTTATTCGTTTTGAAGCGATTACAAGCTGACCAAGGGATATTCCTCCGTCATTTGGCGGCACCAGGCGATTAGTAAAAACTTTAAACTTGTTCCGGGTTAAAAGATATAAAGATTTTTCCAGAAGATATTTATTCTGAAAGACCCCTCCTGAAAGAATTACTTTTTTGAGAGATGTCTCTGCTCTTATTTGCCTGGCCACTTCCAGAATTACCTGCGCAACAGTGTTATGAAATTTTGCTGATATTATGGAGATCGTCTGTACTGGCAAATCATTTATAATTGCTTTCAGAGTTTCCGAAAATTCAATAGGTTTTTCTGCAATGAACGGATATATATCATCTGTTTTATCATTGATTGCCGACTCTAGCCTCATGGGAGCTTCAGAATCAAATGTGGCAACACTGCAAAGCCCGAGAATTGATGATACCGCATCAAAAAGACGTCCCGCACCGGAAGACACTGGTGAATTCATTTTCATTTCCAGCATCTCCTTAACCATTTGTAGTTTCTTTTCATCAATTGAATTAAAAAGTGAAATTGATTTAAAGTTAAAACTATTCTCAAAGTATTTATAAATATATGAAAAAGCTGTTCTCCATGGTTCATCAATTGCTTTATCACCACCGGGTAAAGCAATATTGTCGAAATGCGTGAAACGGCTGAAATCTTTCAGATCAGCAATAATAAACTCACCGCCCCATATATTTCCGTCTGAACCATAACCTGTTCCATCCAGACTGATTCCAATAACTTTTTCATCGATCCCGAGTTCAGCCATGCATGATGCGATATGAGCATGATGGTGCTGAATCCTGAAAAGAGGTATTTTCAGTTCTTTTTCAAGAGCTTCAGCATATTGACCAGAAAGATAGTCAGGATGAAGATCACATGCAATGTATTTCGGCTTAAATCTGAAGAGTTTTGAAAACCGGTCAATTGCTTCGCTGAAGAAATCGTAGGTAGCAAGATTTTTCAGATCGCCTATGAACTGGCTCATTACAGCCTGGTTTCCTTTTCCGATGCAAAAGCTGTTTTTCTGTTCTGATCCAACTGCAAGTATACCTTCGACATTGCACTTAACTTCTACAGGACGTGGTACAAATCCTCTCGATCGACGTATCAGACTTTCTTTGTTGTTAATTATTCTGATTACGGAATCATCAGTTCTGTTGAGTATCTGTCTGTTATAGCTCAGCAGAGAATCAGCAATCGGCATTAACTTTTTTTCAGCAAGCAGGTCATCTGTAATTATCGGTTCATCCGAGATGTTGCCGCTGGTCAAAACAACTACTGGAGTTTTGAGCATCCTGAAAAGCATGTAATGGACAGGCATATAGGGAAGCATCGCTCCTATTGTGGTAAGTCCGTTGCTTACCTGCTCAGCTAATAATTTTTTCTGTCTAAGGATTAATATTGGTCTTCGCCATGATTTCAGCGCTTTTTCCTCTTCATCTTCAATGTAACAATACTTTTTGGCAGCATTTATACCTCTGAACATGACGGCAAAAGGCTTAGAATCTCTTTGTTTCTTTTGTCTTAGATTTCTTACAGCATCGTTATTTAAAGCATCGCACATAAGATGATAACCTCCCAGACCTTTAATTGCTACTGTTTTTCCTGAAGATATCTGGACAGAAACCTCTTCGAGTATCTCCTTTATATTACTGAGGTTTTTCACAGGATCTTTATAACTGTAAACCGGTCCGCAGGAATTGCAGGCTATAGGCTGCGCGTGAAAGCGCCGGTCAAGGATGTCGTTATATTCCACGCTGCAGCTTTTACACATCCTGAAGCTTTTCATGGTAGTTTTTTGCCGGTCAAAAGGTAATTCTTCAATGATTGTAAAGCGAGGGCCGCAATTTGTACAATTAACAAAAGGGTAATCAATTCTTTCAGGATCTTTCTCCAGGTCATCAAGACAGTCCTGGCAGACAGCAATATCTGGGCTCACTTCAGTAATCTGATTATCAAGTATTTTGCTTGCAACAATTTTGAAGCTATTAAATGCGGCTGATTGTATTTCGTTAATTTCTATCGATTTGATCTGTGATGCAGGAGGGGCATTCCGGAGAATATCATTGCTGAATTTATCGATCGTCTTAATATCGCCATTAACTATCACTCGAACACCATCGGTTCTGTTATCTACTTCTCCAAAGAGATCATATTTTGCGGCCATTCTGCAGATAAAAGGGCGGAATCCAACACCCTGAACCAGCCCTTTGATCAATATTTCATATCCTTGTATAATAGCTCGAGGTTTTTAAGTCCGTCAACTTTTATCTGTTTGTGAACATAATAGATAACGCTTTCAAGCTCATCGCATAGATTCACATTACTAATAATAACATCCTGCGGTACTTTCAGAAGAACAGGAGCAAAATTCACAATACCTTTAATTCCATGTCTTATAAGCTTATCAGCGACCTCCTGCGCAGATATTTCGGGGACAGCCAGGATTGCCACTTTTACTCTGAACCTGTCGACAATTTCCTTTAACCGGTCCATGGAATATACCGGGATATCAGACCTTTGCTTTTGTTTGAAAGGATCAATGTCGAAAGTCGCAACAATATTCATATTGCGTTGAACAAACTTACTGTATTTCGACAGGGCAAGACCAAGGTTACCCATTCCTATAAGAACTAAATTGTGATCTTTGTTGCGATGGAAAATTTTTTCCATCTTTTCAAGAAGATCATTAATATCATATCCTCCCCGTTTATTCCCTTTTATGCCGAACTCTGAAAAATCTTTTCTGACCTGTTCGGATGTCACACCGGTCTCATTTGCAAGCGTGTATGAGAAGACCTTTTCGACTCCCATAAGCCTTAGTCTGACCAGGCATGCCCGGTAAAGAAAAATTCTTTTCAGGCTGTTTTTTATTATATATTTTGTGATTTGTTTCACATCAATTTCTATTAATATAAATTTTTATGCAAGTTAGTTATTTATTATTTAATAGAAAATACATTGTATGTACTTGATATATAATAATTTAATAAGCTTATTATTTTAATCGTGAATAAAATATGAGGGATTATATTGTTATTTATTTATTATGATATTATATTTATATGTGAATCTTCTCACATAAATGCAATATAAAAGCATAAGAAAAGAAGAGTGGGACAAAGCCTTAGAGGAGCTTTCCGAATCCCATACTATTTTTGCAAACGTCAGCAATGATTTCGGGCAGGACTATGAACTGATGAGACCTGCTGATATTATAAGAATCATATATAACAAACCTAAACCTGCAACATCTCTTAAGAGTTTCTTCCTGCCTGTCAAAGAAAATGTAACTTCAGACAGAAAAGGTGGAAAGCCAAGAATTATTATCGGAGTGCCAAACTGCGATATCGAAGGAATATGTTTGCTGGATGAGATATATCTCGATAAGGATTTTAATGATATTTTTTACAGGAAGCGCCGTGAGGAAACACTGTTGATTTCATCAGATTGTTTTGGTATTCAGGAGCATTGTCATTGTCTTTCTTATGGCTTTAAGCCTTATTCAACAAGTAATGCTGACCTGGCAATAATCCACCTTAATGAATTGATTATCTTCAGGATAATAACCGAAAAGGGGTCCGATTTCATTAATAAAATCCCGTCAGCAACACCACTTGACGATAAAGAAATTCTATCGGCTATTGAAAAAGAGCATCTTGCAACTGAATCGTTGCTTTCAACAGCAAACAAAGGATTACCGGATTATAAGACGACCGGTAAGATCGTCGCTGAAGCAAAAAATGAAACCTGGAATAAGTATTCTTCCCATTGTGTTTCATGTGGTGCCTGTGCAACTATCTGTCCGACATGCACCTGCTTTCTTTTGATTGATAAGCCGGGATTTGAAAAAGTAAAACAGCTGGATGCCTGCCAATACCCTGGTTTTGAAAGGGTTGCGGGAGGAGAAGATGCTTTGTTCGAACTTCAGAACCGCTTCAGAAACAGGTATATGTGTAAATATGTATGGAAGCCTGAAAAATTTAAATCGCTTGCCTGTACAGGTTGCGGACGATGTATCGAAGCATGTATAGGTAAAATAAACAAGAACGAACTTTTTATGGAATTTGCTTAACAATTTGTATGGCAAATAACCAGAACATATATAAACCCATAAAGGCAAAACTGACAGATGTCATTGAGGAATCGCCTCTGATAAAGACATTTGTTCTTATTCCTGAAGAAGAGTTCTCGTTCAAAACAGGCCAATTCATTGAATTGTCTGTTGACGGGATCGGGGAAGCTCCTTTTACCCCTTCTTCTTCCCCTCATGTTACGGATAAACTTGAAGTGACAATTATGAAAACAGGTTATGTAACTGAATACATGCATAATCTGAAGCCGGGAGGATACATGGGAATAAGGGGACCATACGGGCGAGGGTATCCTGTTGAAACTTTTTTCGGCAAGGAGGTGCTGATCCTTGGAGGCGGCTGCGGCCTTGCTCCCATCAGATCGTTATTGTATGCATTGGAACATGTGAAGGACAAACTAAAAAAAGTCATTCTTTGCTACGGATCGAAAACTCCGTCAGACTGTATTTATAAACCTCTTTTTGCCAGGCTGAACCAGATAGAAAAATTTGAAGCTTACCGAACTGTTGATAAAGCTGACGAAGAGTGGGATGGCTCAGTCGGTGTCGCTACCACATTGCTGAATACTATAAAAGTCGATATAAAGAATTCCGTAGCAGTTGTTTGCGGACCTCCGATCATGATGAAATTCGGAACCATACGGATTATAGAAATGGGATACACCGATGATCAGATATACCTTTCTATGGAAAAAAATATGTCATGCGGTCTAGGTAAATGCGGTCATTGTATGATGGGTGAATTCTTTGTCTGCAAAGATGGTCCGGTCTTTACATACAAAGAATTAAAAAATACCCCTGATATCTGGAAATAAAAATCCAGGGAAAATTTTAATTAGTTGACGACAAATGAAAACTGAGAGCAATAAAGTAATAATAGAAGACCTGAAAAAAATAAGGTTTTTCGAAGGATACAGCGATAAGCAACTGACTGCAATTGTGGAGATGAGTTCTGTTAAAGAGTTCAAGGTTAAGGAAATACTTTTTGAACAATACGATGAACTCCATGATGTTGATATACTTCTTGAAGGTTCATTATCGCTTGGAATAAGCCTGGCTCATGAAAAAAGAATTCACCTTGGTACTATTGAAGAAGGTCAGCTTTTTTCATGGTCGGCTGTATTCAGTCCTTATATATCAACTGCATGGGTAATGGCAATGAAACCGGCAAAAGTAATATCAATAAATGCAAAGCAGCTGAATAAAAAGATTGAAGAGGATTGCGATTTCGGATTTAAAACAATGTCAAAAATTGCCCAGACTATTTCGCACAGGTTAAGCGACACAAGATTCCAGCTTATGAACCAGATGACAATTTAAAAAATAAACCCCCTTCCCTGCTTTCCCCGCCAGCTGGCGGGGGAAGGAGTGAAAAGCATCCCGCTTAGGCGGGACGGGAAAGGGGGTAAAAAAGAAAGAGTTAAAGTAAAAAAGAGTGATAATGAAGATACTGATAGATATGATAAAGCTTCGTGCTGCCATGATTGAAAATTCAACCATGACATTGCCTGAAGCTTATTTCTATCCGTCAGCCAATACTAATGGTCTTAAGACAATCCGTGAGCTTGCCACATTCAGGTTCACCTGCAGGAAATGCGAGGATGCTCCATGTATCAGCGTTTGTCCGGCAGAAGCTCTTGAAAAAGATGAAGATGGTATTATTACACGGTTTACCAATCTTTGTGTATCATGCAAATCGTGTGTTACAATCTGTCCGTTCGGCACAATGATGACCGATTTTTTCAAGCATCACAGGAACAGGGATATTTTATATGATCTCAAAGATGGCAATGCTGTTGAAAAATTCATCAAAGCCTGTCCGGCAGGAACAGTAACACTTACCGATGAAGATGAGTCGCCTGCAAAGAATATTTACAGGCTCAATGATAAAGTACTGATAAAAGATTATTTATATATAACTGAAAAACAGTAAATTACGACCTATGGCAGTTAATTTGTTTTATTTTCTTGTCTTCCCCGGCCTGCTGTTTGCAGGAGTTGTCGGAGCCTTTCTTTCGTGGTTCGACAGGAAGATTTCTGCCAGGGTCCAGTTCCGCAAAGGGCCTCCACTGCTTCAACCTTTTTACGACTTCTTCAAATTACTATTGGTCAAGGAAACAATACTTCCAAAGCACGGATCTCCGTTGGTATTTCTGATAGCACCCATCTTTGCGGTTTTTGGTGCGACAATGGCTGGAGTTTTCATTCTTCTACCTTTATTTAATATAACTACCGGCTTCAGGGGCGATCTGCTTGTCATATTCTACTTGCTGACAATCCCTTCATTTTCGTATATCATCGGAGCACTTGCTTCGGGTAATCCGCTTGCAGCTGTCGGTGGTTCAAGGGAGATGAAGCTTATAATCAGCTACGAGCTTACCTTCCTTCTGGTTATTGCCGGCGTTATAATGAAATGTGGACAGAAATTTGATCTCGACTCAATAATTCAAACACAGCAGGCAGGATCTCCGTTTATCGGAAGCATTTCAGGTGTCCTGTTATTTATTGCAGGTATATTTTGCATCCAGGCTAAGCTGGCGCTCGTTCCATTCGACATGCCTGAAGCGGAAGCTGAAATAACTGAAGGAATTTTTATTGAATATTCCGGAGCCGCTTATGCGATGATAAAGCTTACAAAATATATTATGTTTTTCATATTGCCGGCTTTTCTTATTGCACTGTTAATGAACGGATTCAAATTGGAAGGGATCGGTATTTTGTGGGCAGTGCTTAAAGTTCTGGCAGTTGTTCTGGCTCTCACTTTAATAAAGAACACAAATCCGAGGATAAAGATCAAGCAGGCTATAAGCTTCTTCTTAATCTGGATGAATCTGTTGGTAGTTATTGCCCTGGTACTAATTGCATTTGGTTATTAAGAGCGTGTAATAAATGTTTAAATGAATATTATAAATCGTAAATTGATAATTTGATTAAGTATTAATAAAGTGTTGTAATATTTTTCTTATTACACACTCTAAATATAATAGTTGTGGGTTTTAAAAATTATTGCTTCAAAAAATCGCTCTGGGTCTTCCATTTCGGAGGAGCCTCCTGCAATAATTGTGATATTGAGATTCTGGATTGTCTGACACCGAGACATGACCTTGAACGATTTGGAATTCTTCTGGTGGGAAGCATAAGGCATGCCGATGTTCTGCTTGTAAACGGGTCTATAAACATGCATGATAAAGAGCGACTTATTGAGGTTTATAACCAGGCTCCGAAACCGATACTTGTTATTGCTATTGGTGCGTGCGGATGTACAGGAGGATTTTTCACCGAGAGTTATACATTTGCAGGACCAGTTGATAAAATCATCCCGGTCGATGCGTACGTTCCGGGGTGTCCTCCAAAACCGGAAGCGATTATAGCGGGGATTGTGAAGCTGTTGAATAAATAGCACCCATAGATCCCCTCCTAGGAGGGGCAAGGGGTGGGTTTTAAAAGATAAAAGACAAAAGATAAAAGAAAAAAGAAAAAAACAAAAGATCCCCTCCTAGGAGAGCCTGTCCCGCGTAGCTTTAGCGAAGTGGGGGC
Organism: Bacteroidia bacterium; assembly: GCA_026391515.1. Lineage (GTDB taxonomy): Bacteria > Bacteroidota > Bacteroidia > Bacteroidales > VadinHA17 > LD21. The sequence continues at coordinate 40,002 of JAPLEC010000435.1, forward strand.
AAGGGGTTGGTTAAAAAAACTGAATATCAGTTAAATGGATACAAAAACGATCATAGGAGAATTTAAAGAGAAATTTAAATCTGCTATTCTTGGTGAAGTAGCTAAGAATGAGAAGCGTGTGATCATTTCTATAAAACCTGATTCCATTTTGAAGGTTGCGGATTATTTATATAAAACTGATGGTTTCAGGTTTATTATTGCTTCAGCATTACATACAAAAGAAGGATTTGAGATCCATTACCATTTCAGTAAAGATGAAATCGGACTTATTCTCAACATACATGTCCTCCTCGATAAGAATAAGCCGGAAATTGAATCACTATCGAACATGTTCAATGCTTCGAACTGGATAGAACGGGAGATGCATGAACTGTTAGGCATCAATTTTCTGAATCATCCGAATCAGGAGAAGCTGATTTCGGAAGGTAACTGGGCTGAAGGAATTTATCCATTACGAAAGGAATTTAAAAACTCGTAAAAGAGACAATGAGTAAGAAGACACTTATACCGATCGGACCTTATCACCCATTGCAGGAAGAGCCTGAATTATTCAAGCTCTATTGTGACGGAGAGATTGTCAAGGACATTAAATGGGAAACCGGGTATAACCACAGGGGAATTGAAAAACTCAGTGAATCAAAGACTTATGAGCAGATATTCTTCCTTGTTGAACGTATTTGCGGTATATGCTCAAATTCTCACCCGTTTGCTTTTGCCAACGCAGTTGAAGAGATAGCTGACATTGAACTTACAAACAGGGCAAAATATATCAGAACAATAATTGCAGAGCTTGAGCGGATACACAGCCATTTGTTATGGGTCGGTCTTGCCGGGCACTTTCTGGGCTATAATACTGTTTTCATGTGGGCATGGAAATACCGCGAGCCTACTCTCGATCTTTTTGAAATGATCTCAGGAAACAGGAACAGCTATGCAATGTTTAAAGTGGGCGGTGTAAGAAGAGATATTGAAGAAGCAAAAATCCCTGTTATACAGAAAGTTCTGGATGATATTAAGAAGAAGACCGATCTGCTGACAGGTGCTGTGATGGATGATCCTGTCATTCACGCAAGAACAAAAGGAGTTGGCATTCTGACCAAGCAGGATGTCATTGATTATGGAGCTGTAGGCCCGACAGCAAGAGCTTCTGGTCTGGCAATCGATGTACGAAAGGATGATCCTTATGCAGCTTACCCGCTGGTTAACTGGAAAGTGATTACCGCAGAAGCCGGTGATGTATTCGCTAAAGCCCAGGTCAGATTACTCGAGATGTACGAATCAATATCAATTATTGAACAATGTCTCGATGGTCTTAAAAAGGAAAAAGAGGGAGCCATTGAGGTAAAAGTCAAGGAGATTCCCGAGGGAATTGGCAATGGCCGGGCAGAAGCACCACGCGGCGAAGTGTTCCACTTTGTGCAGTCGGATGGATCTAATTCACCCGTCAGGCATAAGATACGGGCTCCAAGCTATGTAAATATTGCGACCTTCAGAAAATCGTGTGTAGGACAGACTATTGCCGACGCAACAATTTCATTGGCTGCAGTTGATCCATGTTATTGCTGCACTGAACGTATGGCAGTCGCTTATGACAATAGTTCAGGTAAAAAGATCCTGAACGCAAAGGAATTAATTGATCTTTCAATATTGAAAACAGCGGAAATAAAGAAAACTTTATCAGGACGGAATGAATGAGTTTATCTCCATATTTACACGACCTGTTGACAGCCAGGTTCTGCAATTCATTATCTTATTGCCCATCCTTGGGGGGTTATTACTTCTTTTCATTCCTGAGAAATTCAGAACTTATAAAGGGCTGATTGCTATTCTGATAAGTGTCATTACAGGTTATTTGACAATTGTTATTTATCGTTCAGAAAACCAGATGCTGAGCCAGGATCAGTTGTTTTCAGGATCACTCCTGCTTCATGGTTTTGGCAGGTTTCTGACATTCAACATCGATAATCTGAGTAAGCTGATTATTTTGTTTATCAGTCTCTTTGCTCTCTTAATTCTTGTATACTCAATTGTTTATATTAAAGAAGGAAGAGTTAAGAATTATTATCCTTATTTCCTGATTACCCTTGGCTGTTCATACGGAGCCATTTTGTCTGATAATCTTCTTCTGTTTCTGTTCTTCTGGGGAATCCTCGGACTGACATTATATAAGCTTATCCATGGTCATGATGAAGAGAGCTCGGCAACAGCCAAGAAAACTCTTATTCTGATTGGTGCGTCCGATAGCATTATGATTATAGGAATAGCCATAATCTGGAAAATTACAGGTTCGCTGAGCATGGGTGGAGTAAAAGTGCCGACCACGAATATTGTTTCAGTGGTTGCTTTCCTGGCTTTGCTGACAGGCAGTTTTACCAAGGCAGGTGCCTTCCCTTTCCATACCTGGGTCCCTGATTATGCAAAGAGTGCTCCTGCTTCTTCATCGGCTTACCTTCCGGCATCACTTGATAAGCTCCTTGGGATATATTTTCTTGCGAGGATTACCACTGATATGTTTGTGCTTAATGGATTCCTGACTTTTCTGCTTCTCTTAACAGGCGTCATAACGATTATTATTGCCGTTATGATGGCCCTTATTCAACATAATTACAAAAGATTGCTTGGATTCCATGCCGTGTCCCAGGTTGGATATATGATCCTTGGACTTGGCCTTGGATCAACGATTGGTGTTGCAGCCGGTCTTTTCCATATGGTTAACCATGCTCTCTATAAGAGTGGACTTTTTCTGTCTGCCGGAAGTATTGAATATCGTACTGGAAAAGAAGAAATTGAAGATCTGGGTGGCTTGTCAAAAGCAATGCCGATTACCTTCTTTGCATCTCTCGTCTTTGCCATGTCGATTTCAGGAGTGCCTCCATTCAACGGGTTTGCTTCCAAATGGATGATCTACCAGGGAATAATTGATTTTGGTTCAGGTACCGGAATTGCAAACAAGTTATGGATATTATGGCTTGGTCTGGCAGTACTTGGATCGGCTCTTACGCTGGCAAGTTTCATTAAACTTATTGGAGGAATCTTCCTGAGCAGAAGGAAAGCAGAGTTTGAAAATATAAAGGAAGTTCCCGTGATAATGTGGTTACCATTGGTTATTCTCTCTGTATTTTGTATCCTGTTTGGTGTATTTGCGACAAAAGTTGTATCTAAATTATTCATGCCGATAACTGGTCCATTTAAATTCACAGGGTTCTGGGATTCTTCATTTGTTTCACTACTTGTTATTATCTCACTGATTCTTGGAATAATACTTTATCTTGCTCTTAATATTAAAAAATTCAGGACTGAAGATAGCTTTATAGGCGGTGAAAGAATTCAGGACCGGACCAGTTATGCAACAACGGAGTTCTATAAGACTATTGGGGAATTTAAATTTTTCTCCTGGATATATAAAAAAGCTGAAGAGCGGTGGTTCGATTTATATGATTTATGCAAACAATTTGTGCTCTGGCTGAGCCACCAATTGAGTGAAGCTCATTCAGGTGTGTTAACGGGGTATATTATCTGGGTCTGTGCCGGACTGATTATTATGTTGCTCATTATGATATAAATAACTCAAGCTAAATGGAAATTGCCATATCCATAATAACCGGGTTGATGATCTTGGGAGCGTTGTACGCCATTCATGCAAAAGATCTGCTTTCAGCTGTGATAGCTTGCGGCATTGTCGGCTATGGTCTGGTGATATGTTTCCTTCTTCTTAAAGCTCCTGACCTTGCAATTGTTCAAATTGTTGTGGAGACAATCACTCTTATTATTATGGTTGCCGTTGTTCTTGACAGCTCAAGGGAAGAAAAATTCTCAAAACCCGATCCACAGGAATATATTTCAATTGTAACGAGCATATTTTTTATTGTGATATTGTTCTACTTCTTTAAGATAGCTATAGGTAGTCTTGATGCATTTGGTGAAAGCACACTGCGTATGGCAGGTCCTTATATTGAAGGAGCGACTGCAAAAACAGGCAGCGCTAATCTTGTTACAGGTGTCGTTTTTGATTTCAGAGGATATGACACCATGGGTGAAGCAACGGTTCTGGTAACTGCAGTGCTGGGGGTATTGACAATCTTACGCATTAAAGGAAAAAAATAAAATACAAGGATTCCCTCCCAGGAGAGGCAAGGGGTGGGTTTTAAAAGACAAAAGACAAAAG
>JAPLEC010000171.1 GCA_026391515.1 Bacteroidia bacterium
ACAACTCTTATTGCATAAGGATTTTCCTCATCGGGCGGCATCATATTCTTAAGCGCCCTGTGTGCAAGGTTGCCATGACCGATCTCTCTTCTGCTAACACCACGGGCTGGTTTTGCTTCTCCTGTTGAGAAAGGCGGAAAATTATAATGAAGCGTAAATTTCTCAGTACCCTGGTTCAATACATCATCAATGATTTTTTGGTCCAGCTTGGTTCCAAGTGTGACAGTTGTAAGAGATTGCGTCTCTCCTCGTGTAAACAATGATGATCCATGAGTTGCAGGCAATGGATCAATTTCGCATACTATCGGACGGATCTCATCAGGTTTTCTTCCGTCAAGACGGATTTGTTCATCAAGAACTAACCGCCTGGCAGCTTCCTTGAGAACATCATGATAATATCTTCTAACAAGAACCTCATCGATTTCATCTTCTTCAGTGTACTGTGAAAGGAATTCTGTAATAACTGATTCGAAACCATCAAAGCGTTTGTGCTTATCGGTTGAAGATTTTGCAGCCTGGTAACATTTGTTATAGGTCTCGTCCCACACTTTTTTCCTGAGATTCTCATCATTTTCCTCATGACAATATTCGCGCTTTACAGTTTTTCCGAGCTCTTCGGCAAATTCCATCTGAGCCTTGCAATGAATCTTAATTGTCTCATGCGCAAGCCGGAGTGCTTCAAGCATTTCTGCCTCAGAGACCTCTTTCATTTCACCTTCGACCATCAGGATATTGTCAAAAGTTGCACCTACCATCAGGTCCATATCGGCATCCTTAAGCTGCGTAGCTGAAGGATTAATAATGAATTTGCCGTTTACTCTTGCAATTCTTACTTCTGAAATAGGTCCGTTAAAAGGAATATCTGATACAGCTAAAGCTGCCGATGCTGCAAGTCCTGCAAGTGCATCGGGAACAATATCTGTATCTGCTGAAATAAGATTGATAGTAACAAAAGTCTCTGCATGGAAATCATCAGGGAACAGTGGACGTAATGCCCTGTCAACCAGTCTTGAAATAAGTATTTCATAATCTGAAGGCCTTGCTTCTCTCTTGAGGAAGCCTCCCGGAATACGACCTGATGATGCATATTTTTCTTTATATTCTACCGAAAGAGGCATGAAATCAGTATCTTCTTTAGCCTCTTTTGCTGCGACAACAGTTGCCAGCAGCATTGTTTTTCCCATTTTTAAAAGGACATCTTCTTTTACCAACAAGCTTAATAAGGGCCTGCTGGGTACTGAAATCTTTTTTATTTTTTTTCAGATGATCAGTAAGATGATTGATCCTGTAGGAGAAGAGCGCTATCTGGCCTTCAGCCGTACCTGTATCAATCTCAGACGTTCCGAATGACTTGAAAAACTCTTGTTTCTTTTCTGCTGTTAAATACATGTCTCTAACTAAAATATTGTTTATCCACAAATAAATTGAGTCTCCAATTTTGGAACGCAAAAATAAGGCTTTTTTATGTAAATAATCGAACAATTGAAAAAAAAATTAAAAATATTCTATAATATATAATTTCTCAGAAACGATTTGGTCAAATAAAAATTGTTTCTGTTTATTTAAAAGACGCAAAAGTTATGCCGGACGTTGCGTATGGTCACGTAAATATTCGTCTGTTAATCAAACAATTTCAGCGTTTCGTCAAAAGAGAACGGATCAGGGTTCGAGGATCAGTTCGTCATGCCGCTTAAAAATTTTCCCTATGCCGATCAGCTTAGCACCGATCCGGCAATCGAGACATCTTCTCTTTTTACAGTAGCTATTTCTTAGCTGGATAAGGGCCTGGGTGATGAATGCAGAATCAGCAGTTATTCCTGCTGAATGCCATTCACTTATTATTGAATTTGTCTCTGGTTCAATTTCTTCAAGAAATGAAATTGCTTTTTCGCAGATATCAAGAGAGTCTCTGTTCCGGCCAAAAACAAACATTACCGGAATTACAGCATTGATCAGGAAAATATTTGTTGCATCAGAGCCGGTACTTTTACAGAAATGACGACTCTTTTTACCAAAAACAAAATGGTCATTCCAATATTCAGAAACAGTGACTTCGAACAGATCTTTGAGCTGTCCGATGTGATTGGCTTCCAGTGTTCTGGAGAATAAACCTCCTGTAACAGAGAGCATTGCAGCCAGCTGTGATAACCTGATAGTCGGAAAATTTGCCGGCCTTAATCTTGCAAATTTCCATATCCATCCATGCAAAGGCTGAAGTGAATATTTTGCTGAAAGGATCTTATATTCCTTCATCAGATTAATGTAATATTCATCATTCAGAGCTTCTTTGAAGAGTCCCTCTTCCAGCATCCCGGCTGTTCCAAAAAGTAAGGCTTCGATCTGGAATCTGCTGTCAGAATGTTTCCGGATTATTCTGAAAGGCAATGCTGAAGCAAGCATCTCAAATGGTTCTGTATTAACTCTGAATCCGAAATAACGTGATAGCAATCTGTAAAAAGTCTCTTCCCAGTCGTTTCCGGTTTCTGAGAAAATTTTCTGAATCTGTTCCGACTTCTCCTGCAAACGTTCAATGACAAGTGAATTCAACCAGTGTCGTATAAAAATCTGATCAAGTTTATTAATCTCTGATTGACAGGCAATTATAAATGGATTATTAACCAGATCGATATATTTCTCATACAGCTTCGGATCATAAATTAATCTAGTTGTAAGAACTTCTTCACCTCTTGAATTATAGACTTTCCTGTCATTCTCGGCAACCACATGAAGAATGACATTGTCGAAAGCCGGATCGATGTTATGCTGATGATTATCAAAATCTGAAGCTTTGATATGTATTTCAACATTGCCGGCCCATTCGGTGCCCGCAATTTTGAGCCTGGCGTTGAAAAAATCGGGACCGGAATCGCGATTGTATTCCCCCGGATTGAGAACTTCAATCTTATTGCCCTCATTATCAACCAGTTTATCGGGATCATAAAGATTGTATTTCCATAAATAATGCAGGAATTCTTCTTTCATGGGAGCACAGTTTAATTAATACAGCGAAACAATAAAGATAAATAAATTACATCTAATATTGTTTGCAATTGACTTAAAAGATTGCTTCGTCCCGCTGATGCGGGACTCGCAATGACATAATCCTACTAAAGATGGTCTAAAGTCTTTAATCAAACAAAATAAGTTTGTTGTCATTGCGAGGAGTCCCGATAACAATCGGGACGACGAAGCAATCTTCCTGGCTTGCCAGGAATTATAACAGGTTTCTTTCCTTCAGATGCCTCTCCATCTCCTGCTGTACCTCCCTGGCCTTTTCACCTGCAACTTTGGCGAAATTTTCGGAGCTGTCGGCAAAGATGATGCCTCTTGAGGAATTAACCAGAAGGCCACATTTACTTGTCATTCCGTATTTTGCAACTTCTTCAAGACTGCCGCCCTGGGCGCCCACACCGGGAACAAGAAGAAAATGTTCCGGAACGATTTTACGTATATCCTTTAGCATTTCGGCACGTGTGGCACCTACAACATACATCAGATTATCAATGGTTCCCCACTTTTGTGAAACTGTCAGAACTCTTTCGAAAAGCTTTATGCCGTCTTCATTGTGATACTGAAAATCATCAGCACCCTTGTTTGATGTCAGCGCCAGCAGCACAACCCATTTTTCATTATATGATAAAAAAGGAGAGACTGAATCTTCACCCATATATGGAGCAACTGTAATTGCATCGAATGACATTTTTTCAAGAAAAGCCTTTGCATACATTTTTGATGTATTGCCAATATCGCCACGTTTTGCATCGGCAATGATAAAAATATCCTGATACTTCTTCCTTATATATTTAACAGTCGCCTCAAGTGACAGCCAGCCTTTGGAACCAAGTGATTCATAGAACGCAACGTTGGGTTTATAAGCAACTGCATATTGCTGGGTTGCATCGATTATCCTTTTGTTGAATTCAAATACAGGGTCCTTAAGCTTCTTCAGGGATGAAGGTATCTTGTCGACCTCTGAATCGAGTCCGACACAGAGGAATGATCTTTTCTGAACTATGTTGTTAAAAAGCTGTAAATGATTCATAGCCAGATTGTTTAATTGTTATTTTCTTTTAATCTCTCTGCATTCTCTGCCATCTGGAGCCTGCCTATCACCTCCTGGATATTGCCATCGAGAATGGACGGAAGGTTATAAACGGTATAGTTGATCCTGTGGTCCGTCATCCTGCCCTGCGGATAATTATAGGTACGGATCTTGGCTGACCTGTCGCCCGTTGATACCATCGTTTTTCTCTTGTGCGCAACATCATCGAGGTATTTCTGGTATTCAAGGTTATAAAGCCGTGTTCTGAGCTCTGCCAGAGCTTTGTCGTAGTTTTTAAGCTGTGACTTCTCATCCTGGCATGTGACAACAATGCCTGTAGGGATATGCGTCAGACGGATAGCCGAATAAGTTGTATTGACAGACTGCCCGCCCGGGCCTGATGAGCAATATGTATCTTTCCGGATATCCTCGTTTTTGATCACCACATCAAATTCATCAGCTTCAGGAAGCACAACGACAGAAGCTGCTGATGTATGAATACGTCCCTGCGTTTCGGTCTGGGGTACGCGCTGCACCCTGTGAACACCTGATTCATATTTCATTAAGCCATAGACGCCATCACCCGACACGCTCATTACTATCTCCTTATATCCACCTGCCGTTCCTTCCGAGTAGCGATTTATTTCAGCTTTCCATCCCTTCTGCTCGAAGAATTTCGTGTACATCCTGAAGAGGTCACCTGCAAAAATACTTGCCTCATCACCACCTGTCCCAGCCCTGATTTCAACAACTGCATCTTTCTCATCCTCAGGATCTACAGGTATAAGAAGCATTTTTATCTCTTCCTCCATTTCAGGGATCTGTGAATTCAATGCTTCCAGCTCAGCTTTGGCCATCTCTCTCATTTCTTCATCCTTCTCGGTTCCCAGTAACTCTTTTGTACTCGAGATATTTGTAAGGGCAAGCTTATATTTTTCGTAAGATTCAATTATCGGCTGAAGACTTTTGTATTCCTTATTCAGCTTTATATATTTCTCCATATCCGATAGCACCTCCTGCTGAGTCAGGAGCTCACCGACCTCAATAAAACGCTGTTTCACACCTTCGAGCCTCTCGAGTATAGGATTGCTGGCCATACTTAAAATTTCAGGGGGCAAAGATAGGAAAAAAGGCTTAATGGTGCAAAGGTGTAATGGCACAAAGGAATGAGAGGGAAAGAGAGCGAGAGGGCGAGAGGGCGAGAAAGCGAGAGTAGGAGAAAAAATCCCCTCCTGGGAGGGGCTAGGGGGATATTTTAATATTTAAAACAACCATACTCAGATTTGATGGTCAACTTCCCTATTTTAGACTTTTCACAATGTCCAATGACTTTTATGTCAAGATTGAATTCTTTTGCGATGTCAATTATTGCATCAGCATTTTTCTGATCAATATAAATTTCAAATCTGTGGCCCATATTGAATACCTGATACATTTCCTTCCATGGGGTACCTGACTGCTCCTGAATTATTCTGAAGAGCGGAGGAAGTGGAAAGAGATTATCTTTTATAATATGAAGATTATCAATGAAATGCAGGATTTTAGTTTGTCCCCCACCGGAACAATGAACCATGCCATGAATTTCAGAACGCATTGTTTCAAGGATTTTTTTCACAACAGGAGCATAGGTGCGGGTCGGTGATAATAAAAGTTTACCGGCATCAAGATTTAAACCTTTAACCGGGTTGGTGAGCTTTAATTTACCTGTATAGAAAAGGTTATTCGGGAGAGAGTTATCGTAGCTTTCCGGATATTTTTTTCCCAGGTATTTCCCGAAAACATCATGACGTGCTGAAGTAAGACCATTGCTTCCAATGCCGCTATTGTACTCACTTTCGTAGGTTGTCTGACCATATGAAGCCAGTCCTACAATAACATCGCCCGCTTTAATATTATGATTTGAAATAACCTCGCTCCTTTTCATCCATACAGTTACTGTTGAGTCGACAATAATTGTCCTCACAAGATCACCGACATCTGCAGTCTCGCCACCTGTAGAATGAATTCCTATTCCCAGATTTCTCAGCCACTCAAGGATCTCTTCTGTTCCGTTAATTATAGCTGAAATAACTTCACCGGGAATAAGATTCCTATTTCTGCCGATTGTGGATGAAAGAAGAATATTATTATAAGCACCGACACATAGAAGATCATCCAGATTCATCACGATTGCATCCTGGGCTATACCTTTCCATACTGACAAATCACCGGTCTCCTTCCAGTAAACATATGCAAGAGATGATTTTGTTCCGGCACCATCGGCATGCATGATATTGCAGTAATCCGGATCGTTCCCAAGCAGATCAGGAATGATTTTACAGAAAGCTGTGGGATAGAGGCCTTTATCGATGTTCTTTATAGCGGAATGAACATCTTCTTTATGCGAAGAAACACCGCGTTTACTGTATTTTGAATTTTCTGACATAGAAGAAAAATCAAATATAAAGATATAAAAAATGAAGAACTTACACCGAGGAAATCCGGAGAAGCACAGAGAGCTACAGAGAAAAAACTTTTCGCTAGCGCGGATTTGCAATCCGTGCTATTCTTGACTGGCACCGATTACAAATCGGCGCCAGCGAAGGTGCTGAGTTTTCGGTTTGGGATTGACCCCCGTCATCCGCCAGCATCGCCTTCGCGTAGTCGTTACGGCAGAGCAAGGCTGGCGGATGACTGCCCCCTAAAGGGGGCCTAATTCAAAGTTAAATGATCAGAGCATTAGCCCCCCTTCAGAGCTTGTCCCGGCCGAAGGTCGGGAGGGGTTGTGGGGCAACCAGTAATTAGCAACAAGCAACCAGCAACCAAAGATTTATTTGCTTTTCCCGGGAATTTGTGCTAATTTTTACCTCCTGAATTTAAACAGGTAAATTTCATTTTCAGATAACAATTAAAATAATCATAATCCTATGGC
>JAPLEC010000264.1 GCA_026391515.1 Bacteroidia bacterium
TGTTTTCTTCCAGGAAGTCTTTTGAGTCCTTATCCAGGTGCAGAATAACATCCGTACCACGCTCTTTTTTATCGGCATCTTCTATCGTGAATTCCGGGTTCCCGTCACATGTCCATTTAACAGGCTTTGCATCGTCCTGCCACGATTTTGTTATAACCTCAACTTTATCTGAAACCATGAACGATGAATAGAAGCCAAGTCCAAAGTGGCCGATTATTGAGTTGGCCTGATCTTTATATTTGTCAAGAAAATCGTTTGCACTCGAAAAAGCTATCTGGTTAAGGTATTTGTCAAGCTCCTCCTGGGTCATGCCGATGCCGGTGTCGGAAACTTTAATAGTCTTTTTCTTTTTATCTACTAAAACCCTGATTGTTGTATCTCCAACCTCTCCTTTATAATCGCCTGCTGAGACCATTGCTTTGAGCTTCTGCACTGCATCCACAGCATTTGAGATGAGCTCACGGAGAAAGATCTCATGATCTGAATAAAGGAATTTTTTAATTATCGGGAAGATGTTTTCGGTTGTAACACCAATTTTTCCTGTCTGCATGATTTAATAATTTTTATGGTTTTACCTGATTTTTCTGCTTTCTCTTTTCAAAAGATATGCCAGCAAAAAAAATCTGACAAATAGTCACTTGTGGTGTCGATGGCGCCGATTTGCAATCGGTGCCAAAGAATAAATGGCACGGATTACAACCGAGCAAATGGCACGGATTACAAATCCGCGCCAGCGGTTATTGTTCTAAAAATATTGAGGCAACCGGAGCCAGGCTATAAAGATCAGTAAAGCAACAAGAAGAAGGAATCCCAGCAGGACATAAAGCGATAAATTCCGTCGTTTTCTGAAAATAACAATATTGTGCTCACTGATGAGTTTTTTAACAGCATTATGAATCCGGAGTATAGCATTGGCATTCCTGGGAATATATGCATCGATATTAAATCTGACGGTTTTTTTCAGATCTTCCATCTTATCGACCGGAACAAGAAGGATCAGTCCGGTTTTAGGATCTAGCCTTTTTATTCCCTGTGTCATTTCGTCTATCATTTCAAACTGTTCCTTTGCATCAGGGGCTACAATAAGTGCTACTTTACAAGACCTGTTTTCCTTCTCTTTTTTACAATGTTTTATGAATTCAAGCTTTGTATGAAACGATTCAACCTTATATTGCGTTTCATCAGAGAACCTTTTCCTGATTTCCTCAGTAAAGCCTCGATGATCATCATAACAGAAAAGATATGTCATTTTTGTCCAGGGCATAATATTAAGTGTATTTTATACATTTATTTTTTATCTCTGACATTTTTCACATCAATATTCGAAATGAATTCCCAGTTGCCTTTTTTAAGTTTATATCCATCAAAAGATAATCCGGCACCATAGGAATCAGTATTATTTTCATGACCCGATGAAAAAACGTCAAGATGATCAAATACAATGAGTTTCGGGGATTTGATTCTCAGTGAGACAACTCCCTCAGAAGAGTATTCCAGCACTTCTCTCAGTTTAGTTTCTTTACCTTTGATGAAACAATTCTTCCCAAAGAGTATTCCTCCATCAGGAGTAAAGCTTAACACGTCTATTATTTTCCTGGTTTGAAATAAGCTGCCATTATCGATGCCCAGGACGACGTAATCATTCTTATAAGGCTGAATAGCATAGTAAAGCGCTCCATACCAGTCTTTTTCAGAATAAGATCTATTTGTGTTTATTGAATTATCATTGTGAGATCCGTTAAGTTTATATACCTTATTTCCTTTCCCTTTTTCTCCTTTTCTTATTAAATAACAGAAGTATTTGTTGCTGCCATCGCGGAGGATCAGATTCCAGTTTATAATCTTTAACTTCGAATCTGGTGATTTAATTTGACCCAGGTAACGGAGATTTGAAAATTTGTGGACAAATACCGAATCCGAAGTTACATAGTTGTCTATTAAGAGACGTACAGAGTCATTAAGTCTTAGTTTTTCGATATCATTGTTGCTGTACAATATTCTATCATACAGATTTTGAAGTATTATAGAAATATCCTTTGATTGTGAATGCCCCTTCAAAGTCGAAAATAATATCAGGGCGAGTATAATATGAATGTATGGTTTCAGCCTCATTTAGTTTTTGTATTTCTAAGCGTATTATCAAGAAGCTGCTTCACCTGACTGCAAGCCTTGAGGATTTCATCATTACTGATAATCAAAGGCGGGGCAATCCTGAATGCATTATTACAAAACAGAAAATAATCAAGTATAATGCCATATTCCGGTGCATGTGAAATTGCATACTGCACATATTCCGGCTTATTCAGCTCTACAGCCAGAAGAAGCCCTTCGCCCCTGATCTCAGATATTACAGGGTGGTTTAGTTCTTTCTTAAAAAGAGCCGATTTACCGGTACATGACTCCGTCAGTTTTTCTTCAATTATGACTTCAAGCGAAGCAAGTCCGGCAGCACAGCAAACCGGGTGCCCGCCGAAAGTAGTTATATGTCCAGGCTGTGGATTCGCAATTAGCGATGACATGATTTTCTTTGATGAGATGAATGCTCCGAGTGGCATTCCTCCTCCAAGTGCTTTTGCAAGCAATAGTATATCAGGAATAACTTTAAACCTGTCAATAGCAAACATATTTCCTAAACGTCCAAAACCTGTCTGTATTTCATCAAAAATCAGGAGAGCACCATTTTCTGAACATTTTTTTCTTATTTCTTCAAGAAATCCTTTTTCAGGAAAAATAACACCTGCCTCTGCCTGTATTGGCTCGACAATTACGCAGGCAGTCTTATTATCAATTGAATCGAGCGACTGGAAATTATTGAAGTTAATTTGCCAGGTATCAGGCAGCAAAGGCCTGAATGCATTCTTATAGATCTCGCTTCCCTGAATACTCAGAGCACCATGAGTACTGCCATGGTATGAACTTTTAAAATAGACAACTTTGCTTCTTCCGGTAAATCTTTTTGCAAGCTTCAGAGCTCCTTCGACAGCTTCGCTGCCTGAATTGACAAAATAGCAGTTATCAAGATCCGGAGGGAGAAGTTGTGTCAGTCTTTCAGCATATTTAACCTGCGGGTTCTGGATCATTTCACCATAGACCATAAGGTGCAGATATGAATCGACCTGTCTCTTTACAGCATCCACAACTTTTGGGTGTCTGTGTCCGGTATTGCTGACAGAGACCCCTGAGATCAGATCGAGATACTTCTCTCCTGCAGGGCCAAACATAAATACACCCTCGGCTTTTTCTATTTCAAGAGCTAATGGCGTTGATGAAGTCTGACCTAAATGAAGCAGAAAAAGTTGACGGTTGGTTAGCATTTGAAGAAGAACGAAATTATCTGGCCATCACATTTATATCATTCAAAAGTGTATCTCTGAATGATTTTCCGACAGGAATGCTTTTCAGGGTATCTCCGACGATGAGGTCGAGCGAATTCTCTTTAATTGTCTGTATCATGCTCTTGTTGATGATGAAAGATCTGTGAACCCGAATGAAGATGCCTGAAGGCAGCTGATTCTCGATGGCCTTCATAGTAAAATGAATTGTAAATCTGTCATCATTGGTGTTCAGGGTGACATAATTTTCAAGAGCCTCTATGTAAATTATATCTTTCAGTTTTAGTTTTACCAGTGAGGAGCCTTTTTTAATAAAGATCTCTTCATCGCCTGTGTTTGTTGTTTCTTTCCTGGCGTAGTATCTGATTGTTTTATCGATAGCTTTACAGAAACGACCATAGGTGACAGGCTTAAGAAGGTAATCGACGACATTAAAATCGAAAGCTTTCAGAGCATACTCTTCAGCCGAGGTTACAATTATTATATTTGGCGGGAAATCGAGGCTGCCGATAAAGTCGAAGCCATTCATTTCAGGCATTTGGATATCGAGGATTATCAGGTCTATATCATTTCGTTCTGTAAGAATGTTTCTGGCAGCAACTGAATCACTGAATGAACCTACCAGGTTAAGAGATGTGGATTTTCTCACATATTCTTCCAGTATTTTACAGCTCATCTTATCGTCATCAACAATGATACAGTTCATGAAATACGATTTAGGCAGGGTTAACCGATCAAAAATAGTAAAAAAACATTCACAAATTTTAACAATTGAATTTTAGTTGAATCTATTCAGAAAATTTTTTAGAAGAGACTATCTCTTAAGTAATGGCAATGGTTATCATTTCTTGAAATATTAAAATAAAAAAAGGGGTGACGAAACACCCCTTAGCAATCTCAATCAGTTCTGATTAAAGACCTTTGTCAAGAGCAGGAGCTGCTTTGAATTTAACAACTTTCTTGGCAGGAACATTCAGTTTAGCACCTGTACGCGGGTTGCGAACAACTCTTGCGCTTCTTTTTACTACTTTGAATGTACCAAGGCCGGGAAGCTGAAGCCTCTGGCCTTTTTTCATACTTTTTCCAACAGAAGTAACAAATGAATTCAGAGCTTTTCCTGAATCTTTAATTGAAAGACCTGCGTCTTTTGCAATTGAAGCAACTAAATCTTTTTTTGTCATAATAATAAAAATTAAGGGTTAGACCATTTTTACTAATTGAATACAAATTTATTTTATTTTAATTCATATGCAAATTTATTTTGTCGTTTTTCCACAAATAATGCGACTTTTAGGTTAAAATACCTCTTTTTTTTGATAAAAATCGAATTTTACCTGAAAAGTCGCAGTTCCCCACCAATCGTCAGTTTGAGATACAAAAAGCACTAATTCTTGTTCACAATCTGTTAATAATTTATGTATATTATTGATTATCTGATAGTTAGCCAACATGTAATTGTAAGGATTTCACGAATTAAAAAAATATTAACTTTGCGGCGGACTTTTTTGGAGAAATGGCAGAGTGGTCGAATGCGGCGGTCTTGAAAACCGTTGTCCTGTATCCACGGGACCGGGGGTTCGAATCCCTCTTTCTCCGCAAAGCTTAAATGCCCCGCTGCAAGCGGGGTTTTTTATTTTACCGAATTGCCGAAGAAAGCTTGCTTTCTGAAGGCGGTGAAGGTAAAATAGAAAAGACCCGGA
>JAPLEC010000099.1 GCA_026391515.1 Bacteroidia bacterium
GGTACTTTTGCAACTACTGCACTGTCTGATTATTTGCACAGTGTGAATGATGAAGCTGTACTTTTTGATTTTGAAAATATGGCTTACCTGGTTAACTATTTCAGCGACATGATTTTATGGCTTTCAAATACTGATTCTGAAATTAAATGGACTGATCCGAAATTTACACGGCTGCAATAATTCACTGACCATCCTCAATTCTGTTAAACATGGATCTTCAATCATCTCAGACACGTCATCAGACTTATGTGGTTATAACAGCATTCTGCTCACTCCTGGCTATCGTCGGATTTGCACTTTACGGACTGCCTCTGTTTTATAATTTCTATATTGATGAATTCGGCTGGACAAGGAAAATAGTAACCTCAGGAAATTTTTACTCAAAAATGCTGGTTGCCCCTTTGTTTGGCTTCATCGCAGGCTGGATAATTGATAAATATGGCCCCAGAAAAATGCTTATGACCGGGGCATTAATGACCTTAATTGCATTTATAGGTCTCAGCATGATGAAATCCCTGAGTATTTTCTACATATCTTATGTTTTTGTTGCACTGGGTTACGTATTCGGAGGCCCGCTGCCATGCCAGGTTCTCATTTCAAGATGGTTTACGAAGAATCGCGGAAAAGCCATGGGGATAGCCTACCTTGGGATTGGTATAGGATTTACCATTGTGCCACAGCTTGTTGTGGTGCTGGAAAAAAATCTTGGATGGAACATGGCTCTGGTATCACTTGGTATATTGATTGTGCTTGTTTCAGTTCCGCTTGCTCTTTTTGTTAAGGATTCACCATCAAAAACAGATGTGACCATTGCACCTGAACCTGCTGTTCCGATAAAAAGCATACTCAGTAACCGTAACTTATACCTTCTTGCTTTGGGAAGCATGTGCTCAATTGGTGCAGTAGGTGGAATAAATCAGCATCTTAAACTTTACCTCAAGGACCTTTCAATGGCCGATGCAACGATAGCCAACACCATTTCACTTGTAGCATTCAGCAGCCTTGCCGGCAGGGTTATCATGGGATGGCTGGCAGACATCTTTCCGCGAAAATACGTAATGATCCTTATTTACCTGCTTGTCGGCGGAACGATCCCGCTCCTGCTAGTACCCGATTTTCCGGGGAGGTTATACATTTTTGCTGTGATATTTGGTTTGGGACTTGGTGGTGATTACATGATCATCCCGCTGATGGCCGGTGACCTTTTCGGGGTAAGAACTCTTGGGCGAGTAATGGGAATCGTTCTCGTCGCAGATGGAATAGCAGAGGCCGGACTACCGGTGCTTGTTGGACATCTGTTTGATGTAAACGGGAGCTACATGTACGGATTTTTAATTCTTATTGGGTTAGCCCTTATAGGAACACTGGTAGTCTCCTTCCTGCCGAAGCGTAAGCAGGAAACAGTCCCGGCTTCAAACTAGAATACGGGGTATTTTATTGTGAAGTTCCTAATCCGGGAAGATAAGTCGCGATAATCTCTTAGCATTAACGCCGTTGGAATACATTAGCAGCACTCTCTCGCGTTCAGCGATCATCACTTCGGTGAATGGCTGCTTCATTAGGTGATGGATTTTATCAATGATACCATCAGCTGAATCTTCAATAATGCAGGCTGGGCCCAACAGC
>JAPLEC010000382.1 GCA_026391515.1 Bacteroidia bacterium
TCCTTTTAAGGATAATGATATTGGAAGTAACTGGAAATCAAAGTATGACGGAGGGACACCGGGAGAAAGGAGCTTCCTGACTGATGTAACTGTTCCGGATGATAATTCTTATATGGATCATACCCTAAGCTGCTTCCCGAATCCTTTTTATGATTATACAGTGATCAGAATCGAAGTCAGCATCCAAGGAAATTATAAGCTTGAAGTTTATGACCTGCAGGGTAGGCTTCTGAAAATCCTTGCTGACCAAAAACTTCAACCGGGACCATATATTATTGAGTGGGATGGAAATAGTTCCGGGGGTGAATCAGTGAACGGTGGAGTTTATATTATCAGATTGTCTGGCCCAAATGTGAAAAGCAACATTAAAACTATTTACCTCAGGTAAGGATTACACAAATATTTGTCTGCCGGCAAGGTAATTATCTTTTATATCTCAACATGAATTTTCTGTTTTCAGGTTTTTCTGATTTCAGCAATGCGCTTCAGGATAATTCTTCCTCTGGCTATTATGCCTGCAGATCCTTCTGCCTGCAGCATATTTATAGTAATGGCCAGTTCATTAGCCAGCTCCGGATAAATCAGTGCGAGTTTATAAAGTATCTCCATTGAATAGGCCTTGATCGCTATAGCTGAAAAACCAGATTTCAAAGCCGAGAAACAATGATCAGCAAGCAGTCCATGGTGCTTTATACTTATCTGGCTTATATCGCTGAGAGAAATGATTCTCAGGAAAGAGCGTTGAACACTTTCATTGTTAAGCTTTTGTAAAGCTTCAACTATTTCGGGAAGATTTGGATATATCATCGCGGGGTACTGGTCACAGACTTTGGTCAGAGTCCACGATGCACGGAACGCCAGATTCTTATCGTCGGAGAATGAATATTCGAGAAGCTTTTTAAAGATTGCCGGATTATCAACTGCTGAAGATGCTATCCATTCTGCTTCCTTCATTCCCATTAACTTTGCAATCATTGATTGAAAATCTTCATCAACTTTCGAGTCCGGTTCAGAGTCTTGTGTATACTGGATTTCTCTGCCATCATATTCAACTGTATGGAGGTAATTTTCAGCAATAATCATATCAGCTTCTGAAAAATCAACATTCTTCAGGTCACTGTGCCTGATCCATTTATAAGCAACATGTTCTGAAAGAACCGGCATTTCATCAAGGGTATCGCATACGAAAGGGATGAGTAATATATGATTTTTGCCATAGTCATATTCGACATCTGACTGATGGCTGCAAATGACGATATCAATCGATAGTTCCTCTCTTATTTCGCGGATAATACACTCCTCCTCAGTCTCACCTTCTTTGACTTTTCCTCCCGGAAATTCCCATTTAAGAGGGTGGTCGGTCGCTTCCCCCCTTTGTACAACGAGAACTTCATTTTCCTCATTCCTTATTATAGCACATGTTACTCTGATCATCAAAATTCAGGTTAATAAATCTTCGTATAAAGGAATTACCAGAAGGAATTCATATTTCTTCTGCTCAAGATCGATTTTACAGGCATAATGATCGATACCGTTTGTAACTATAATATAAGGTACTTTGAATCCCATGTTGTAACATACAATCTGGTCAAATACGTTATCACCAATTTTAATGTCAGGCGATTTACATTCAACGATCAAAACAGGTTTTCCTGACCTGTTATGTATCAGTATATCAACACGTTTCTTTAAATTATTATAGCCCGACATGACTTCAATACCAATTAGTCCCGGAGGGTATTTACCTTCCTGAATCAGATATCTGACAAAATTCTGCCTTACCCACTCCTCGGGAGTGAGCCTTACAAATTTCTTCCTTATGGGATCGAAGATCTTTTCCTGACCCTCTTTTCCGGTAATTCTGAATGAATATTCAGGCAGATTTAGCTGTTTCAACTT
>JAPLEC010000184.1 GCA_026391515.1 Bacteroidia bacterium
CGGCAGCGTGGCTGATGTCCCTATGTGTGAATTCTGGAGCGATGGTTTTGGCTTTAATTCAGCATTCAGCTGTATTGAGGCTGCCTCTGTTGCACATATTATCGGAGCGCCTGTCGTCGCTGCTGAAGCTTTTACAGCCGGCAGCAGCGAAGCATGGAAAAAATATCCCGGTGATATGAAAAACCAGGGTGACTGGGCTTTTTGCATGGGCATCAACAGGCTGATCTATCATACGTTTGCACATAAACCCTATGGTGATAATCTCCGGCCCGGGGTGACAATGGGCCCTTATGGCGTTCACTGGGATCGCGGTCAGACATGGTGGCCAATGGTCAGTGATTATCACAAATATATTACCCGATGCCAGTACATTCTGTCACAGGGAAAGCCTGTTGCCGATATCCTTTACCTCGCTGCGGAAGGCGCTCCGCATGTTTTTCATCCTCCATCATCAGCGCTCTCAGGGACAGCAGTAATGCCTGACAAAAAAGGCTTTTCCTTTGATGGCTGTTCTCCTCAATACCTTATTAATAATGCAACTGTCAGAGACGGCCTGATTGTTTTTCCGGGCGGTGCTGAATATAGAATGCTGGTCTTACCTGATATTCAGACGATGACACCAGCCCTGCTGGATAAAGTCAAAGCCCTCGTCGATGCCGGAACAACGATTATTGGCAATCCTCCTGAAAAATCTCCATCTCTGTCTGATTACCCTGCCTGTGATGAAAAAGTCACATCAATGGCTCGTGAACTTTGGGAAAGTAAAGAAATACCATCTGAACTTACACTTCATAATTGTGGAAATGGAAAGATCTGGTGGGGAAAAATTCTTTGTAATTCACACCAGGGAATTCGGAACGATCCGGATTCGCTTTCGCTTTATCCCGATTATGCTGTGACGAAATCCCTGCTTGATGCGGCCGGATATAAACCTGATTTTTATTCAAGTACAGGGAATATTCGTTATACCCACAGATCGTTAACCAACCGTGAGATTTATTTTATTTCCAATAAGACGGGATCGTTAATTATTGATTCATGCCTGTTCCGAAACGGAAGCAATCATGCTGAATCATGGGATGCTGTGACAGGCGAAATAAGACCGCTATCGGGGTTATATGAAAATGATCACAGGACTGGTATTATAGTAAAAATGGAACCTTACCAGAGCTTCTTTGTAGTTTTCAATACCGAAGAAAAAGTTGATAAAAACAAAATAATAGAGACAGAAAATTTTCCTGAAAAACAAGTTTTGATGACATTGAACGGACCATGGGATGTCTCATTCGATACAACATGGGGCGGTCCAAGAATAAGTGTATTTGATACACTTATTGACTGGTCAAAAAGACCGGAGGACGCAATTAAATTTTATTCCGGAATTGCTGTCTATTTTAAAACATTCAGTTTACCGGCGAATGCTGTTTCTATAAATAAATCAGATATTTATCTTGATCTGGGCAAAGTAAAAAACCTTGCCCGTGTAAAAATAAATGGTAAAGATCTTGGTGTTCTCTGGACTGCTCCCTGGCAGGTAAATATTACCGATGTGGTCAAAAATAAGAACAATCATCTTGAGATAGAGGTTGCAAATCTATGGATCAACCGGCTTATCGGAGACGAATCTGAACCATGGGACGGAATTGAAAACGGCAAATGGCCGGAATGGCTCCTGAATGGAACTCAGCGTCCGAGCAAAAGATATACTTTTACGACGCATCACTATTATAGTAAAAACGACACTCTCACGGAATCAGGATTGCTGGGGCCGGTATGGATTTACATAATAAAAAGGTAATCAGTTTTTAGATGTAATATAGTAGAACAGTTACTTATTATTCATTTGGATTTGTCAATGGGATTGCTTCGGCGCTACGCTTCTCGCAATGACTCATGATTTATTTAATTTCTGCATTAGTATCCACCAAATCCTGCAGAAATTGCAGTCATTGCGATCCCGACGCAGGAGGGAGAAGCAATCTTTAAATCATTGTCCGTTCCGCTTGGAAATGAAAAAAACCTTTATTAAACTTGTGGCTAATAATTAATAAATCATAACTAATTAATAATCAATAACATGAATACTCAGGAATACATTAGACGGGAAGACAAATACGGAGCACATAATTACCATCCGCTTCCTGTTGTTCTTGAAAGAGGTGAAGGACCATTTGTATGGGATGTTGAAGGAAAACGATATTTTGATTTCCTGTCGGCCTATTCGGCTGTGAACCAGGGCCACTGCCATCCTGAAATAATAAAAGCGCTGATTGATCAGGCTCCGAAGCTCACTCTCACCTCAAGGGCATTTTACAATTCTGTTCTTGGAGAATATGAAGAATATATTACGAAATACTTTAAATACGATAAGGTTCTGCCGATGAATTCCGGTGCAGAAGCCGATGAGACAGCTCTTAAGCTCTGCCGCAAATGGGCATATAAGAAAAAAAACATAAAACAGAATAAAGCAAAAATCATTTGCTGTGAAGGTAACTTCCATGGGCGGACAATCACAATAATCTCAATGTCAACTGATCCGGATGCAAGAAATGATTACGGACCTTTCACCCCCGGTTTTATAATCATACCTTATAATAATATACCGGCTCTTGAAAATGCTCTGAAGGATCCGGATGTAGCAGGATTTCTTGTTGAGCCGATTCAGGGCGAGGCAGGTGTCTACGTTCCCGATGAAGGCTACCTGAAGAAATCGTACGACCTGTGCAAAAAGCATAATGTTCTTTTTATAGCTGATGAAATACAGACCGGTCTCGGACGAACAGGTAAACAGCTTGGATGTGATCACGAAGGTGTTCGTCCTGATATACTTATTCTTGGCAAAGCTCTTTCAGGCGGTGTTATGCCGGTCTCCGCAGTCCTGGCTGACGACGAGATAATGCTAACGATCAAACCCGGTGAGCATGGATCAACATTTGGAGGTAATGCGCTGGCAGGAAAAGTAGCTATTGCAGCTCTCGAAGTAATTAAAAAAGAAAATCTTGCTGAGAATTCAGACCGCCTTGGAAAAATTTTCCGCAAAGAAATGAGAAGCATCAAGACGGATATGATTGAGCTTGTCCGCGGTAAAGGGCTCCTGAATGCCGTCGTTATCAAACCTAAAGGTGGAAAGACAGCATGGGATGTTTGTCTTGCAATGAAAGACAAAGGTGTTATTGCCAAACCGACACATGAAAATATTATCCGCTTTGCTCCTCCCCTTGTCATTACCGAGAAGCAGCTCAGAGAAGCAATTGTGCTAATTAAGGAAGCGTTTAGACTTTTTGAATAACTAAATGGCCCCCGTCCCGATAAATCGGGACTGCCCCCTGAAGGGGGCCTAAATTGTTGTTATATGGAAATTCAAATTATATTTACAGAATTAGCCCCCCTTTAGGGGGGATCGGGGGGCAACCAGCAACAAGTAATAAACTACTATTATGCAGATAATCAATAAACTAAGAGATATTTTTCGTGTTCTTCCTGTGATCTTTTTTGTCTTCTTACTTTCATGCAATACTGAAAGAAAAGTCACTGTAAAAGAGCTTCAGGATCATATAAAATATCTTGCTTCAGACTCTCTGAAGGGAAGGCTGACAGGCTCATCCGGCGACAGTCTGGCAGCAGAATATATAAAAACTGAGCTTGCATCTTTCGGATTTAAACCTCTTTCCGGAGACGGATTCCAGAGATTTAAAGTCACCAGCAAGCTGGTTGCCGGACCTGAAAATTCACTTTCTGTCGGGGAAAAAAACTTTACCTCCGAAAAAGATTTCATGCCGTTCGCATTCAGCTCTACTTCAGGACTTATATCGGAAGCAATATTCGTCGGATACGGTTTCAACATCAATAATGACAGCCTTAAATGGGATGATTATCACGGAATTAATGTGAAGGACAAGTGGGTTATGATGCTCAGAGCCGATCCTGAAACTGACAAATCTGTAAGCCCTTTTATTCCTTTCAGTCCTGACCGCGGAAAGGCCCTTCTGGCAAAAGATATGGGAGCAGCTGGCGTACTGATGATATCGGGTCCGGTTTACGATTCACAGGATGCATTCGAGTCGCTCAGTTCAAGCGATTTTTCAGTCGATATTCCTGTGCTGAGAATTAAAAGAGATGTTGCTGATTTCATTCTGTCAAAAACAAAAAAGACAATATCAGATCTCGAAAAAAAGCTTAATGAATCGAGGAAACCACTGAGCTTTGCAACAAGTATGACCGTAAGTGCAAAAGCCGAGATACTGAGGGAAATGAGCACTACACGGAATGTGGCAATGATCCTTCCCGGTGAAGATGAAAACCTGAAGAATGAATATGTTATCATTGGCGCTCATTTTGATCATCTGGGTATGGGCGGCCCAGGCTCCTCAAGCAGGGCCGTGGATACAATTGCCGTTCACCACGGTGCTGATGATAATGCATCAGGTGTAGGCATGATGCTCGAACTCGCTGAGAAATTTGCACTTACAAAAGGGAGCCATAAAAGAAGTATTATCTGTGTGGCTTTTACGGGAGAAGAAGAAGGGCTTCTGGGTTCAAAATATTTTGTCGACCACCCCGATATCGATCTTTCAAAGGTGAACGCAATGGTAAACCTCGATATGGTTGGAAGGTTACAGGAGACAAATGTACTTCAGATCAGCGGAGCAGGTACTGCTGAAGGCTTGAGGGATCTTGTTTATTCAGAAAGTGATACATCAGTTATCAAACTGACTCTTTCTGATGAAGGTTACGGACCGTCAGATCATTCATCTTTTTACGGGAAGAACATTCCTGTACTATTTTACTCGACTGGGGCTCATCTCGATATTCATACTCCGTCTGATACTTACGATAAGGTGAATTACAAAGGGATGGTAAGTATCTCATCACTTATTTTTAATGTCATTGAGAAGCTGGCTTCCTCACCTGAACGTTTGAAGTTCAGGGAAGCAGGTCCAAAGGTTGAACAGGGAAGACCAATGAGAAGAAAAGGTGTTACTCTCGGCATTATGCCTGACTTTGCAGGTAATGTAAAAAATGGATTGAGAGCTGATTTTGTAACTCCCGGCAAGCCGGCTGCTCTCGGTGGGATGAAAAAAGGCGATATCATAACATCAATTAACGGCAAGACAGTCAATAATATACAGGATTATATGTTCAGGATGAGCCAGCTGAAGTACGGACAAACGATAAGCGTGGAAATATTGCGCGATGGTAATAAAATGGTGCTGCTAATACAACTTTAACAGAAGAATATTAAGTAACTAATGCAATGAAAAAACTTCTTCTCTGGCTTCTTGCATTTATTATCACTCTTGGCGCTGCTTATTATCAGAGAAAAACAGGTCCGACATATCACAGTCGGGTGAATGTTACCTTGAATGATTCATCCTACGAACTCAAGCTGGTTCGCAGCATCGGCCTTGATGAACGTTCGCAGGTAAAGCTGAATATAAAGGATACTTTGATTAAAGCTGTCCTGTATTATAAGAGGTATAATACACAGGATGAATACAGCAGCACTGACTTTAGATACAAGGTATATCCCGTTAACTCATTTATAATGAACAGGATCTTCAGGATAAATGAGGAAAAAGGATTTTTTGCTGATGTACCACCGCAGCCTCGCGCCGGTAAAATTCAGTATTATATTGATCTGACCGATTCGAAAGGAACTATATCATTAATGAAAGAGACTCCTGTTGTAATAAGGTTCAAAGGCAGAGTACCAGGATTCATTCTTATGCCGCACATAGTTATGATGTTCATTGCTATGCTCTTTTCAACCGGAGCAGGTTTGCTGGCTATTGCAAAAATTCCTTCATTTAAAAAATATGGAATCTGGACACTTATTCTGCTTATCGCGGGTGGATTCATACTTGGACCAATAGTACAGAAACTTGCATTCGACCAGTTCTGGACAGGTGTGCCGATAGGCTGGGATCTCACTGATAATAAGACACTTATTGCATTGATATTCTGGATACTCGCCGTGGTTATGAACCATAAAAAAGATAAGACTCTTTATACAATTCTGGCTGCCATTGTGTTACTTATTGTATTTTCAATTCCCCATAGTCTCTTCGGTTCTGAACTAAATTATTCCACCGGACAGGTAACACAAGGTATCTTTATTGCGTTTTTCTTCAGATATAAAAAAATTTCTTAAATTGAGTGCAGCATTAAAGCATATCCCACGTCTTTTGTTCAGAAAGCAAGCAGACAGTGGGTGCAGCATCTCATATCAGAACTAGTCTTTACACAAAGATGGCAAACGTAGAAGCGGCATTCAAAAATCTGCACCAGGATCTTCTGGACGCCTGTAAATCAGGCGATCAGAAAGCACAGTTTCAGATCTACAAATTGTACTACAAAGCAATGTACAACACGAGTCTGAGAATTGTGAATGATAGAATGGAAGCTGAAGATATTATGCAGGAATCGTTCCTGTCGGCCTTTGAAAAAATTGACACCTACTCAGGAACAGTGAGCTTCGGAGCCTGGCTGAAAAAGATTGTTATCAACAGGTCGCTCGACACACTGGGTAGAAGAAAAGCGGTCTTTGAAGATATTGAGTCACATATTGGTATAAGAGATGAAAGCCATGAAGATGTGATCCGCAGCGAAGAAGTAGACGTAAAAGTTGAAGAAGTTAAGGAAGCAATTGAACGTCTCCCGGACGGATACAGAGTCATTCTTTCACTCTACCTTCTTGAAGGTTACGACCATGATGAGATTGGTGAAATAATGAACATATCAAGCAGCACATCAAGATCACAGCTTTCAAGAGCAAAACAGAAGCTCATAATGGAATTAAGGAAATGAAAATTATTAAGGAATGAAAAATATAGAAGAACTAATCAGGAGCAACAGGGACTTTTTCGAAGAAGAACCTTCGAAAAGTCACTTTGAACGGTTTGAAAGAAAGCTGGAATTGAGGTTTCACGCCGGAGGAGCAGTGAAAAGGAGCATCGTTCCTTACCTGCTCAAAGCTGCAGTCATAACACTTCTGGTAACCCTGTCCTCACTTTGGACCTGGGATCATTTCCTGAGGCCTGACAGAAACAGGATGACGCTGGGTGATGTCTCACCCCAGTATAAGGAAGTGGAGAACTACTATATACACCAGGTAAATCTTATGGAAAGTGAGATCAAAACAATCGATCTGAATAATCCTGAACAGAAGGAGATGCTTAAGAAAGAGATGAAAAGCATGGATTCAGTATATGTCCAGCTTCAGAAAGATCTGAAGGCAAATCCTGATGATGAAAGAATTATTAATGCAATGATCGAGCATTATCAGACAAAAGTAGAAGTCATGAATTACATAATAAATCAGCTTAAGGCAATCAGGAATGAAAATCAAAATACTTCAGGAAATGAAAAAGTTAGCATATAAATCAGGGGCACTCCTTGTTGCGGCACTGTTCCTTGTAACCTTCACATTATCAGCTCAGGAGGTTACAAAGGATTTTCATAAGGAGTACAAGGCGAAACAGGGCTCGAAGCTTGAACTTGATAACAAGTACGGTGATATTGTTGTTATTTCATCGGAAAGTGATCAGGTTGTTATCGATGTAAAAGTTACTGTTAAATATCCGAACCAGGAGAGAGCAGAAAAACTTTTAGGCTATATAACCGTTGAATTCAACGAAGGCGAAGATTATCTTTCAGCCGAGACTATTATTGAGGATAAATTCAACTTCACAGGCTGGGGCAACGAATCAAGAAGATTCTCAATCGATTATAATGTCAATATGCCGGTATGGATGAATCTTACCCTGGATAACAAATACGGCAATACAGATCTAGATGATCTTAGCGGATTGGTCGACCTCGATATCAAATATGGTAATCTGTCAGCTTCAAAGCTTACCCGCGGTGACGAAAAGCCGATGAGTGTAGTTAATCTTGCTTATGGAAAAGGAACAATAGATGAGGCAGGCTGGCTCGAGGCTAATGTCAGGTATAGCGGGAATTTTACAGTTACGAAATGCCAGGCTCTCTCTCTCGACTGTAAGTATTCAACCCTGCAGATCGGAAATGTAAGCTCAATCGCAGGCGAAACAAGATATGATAAAATAAGAATTGAAAACATTAACAACCTGGTACTTGATGAAGGTTATTCAACCATAAATATCGGCACTCTGAACAATAAGCTGTCTCTTGATGCAGGATATGGATCATTTAATGCCGACAGGGTTCCGGCAGGTTTTGAATCAGTTGAGATCGATTCTCGCTATGCAGGAGTACGGCTTGGCATTGACGAATCTGCCAGCTATAACCTCGATGCAAGATTGTCTTATGGCGGAATCAAATTCAATGAAGCAAATTACCAGAACAAAAAACGTATAATCGGCAATACCTCATCAGAGGTAAGCGGTATTGTTGGTAAAGAAGAATCACCCAAAGCAAATGTAAAAGTGACTGCTTCGTATGCGAGTATAAAATTATATTAAAGGCTACCGGCCTCCGGCAACCGGTTACCGGCAAAATCTCCCGAGAAATCGGGAGATTTTTTTTAACAAAATATTTTGAACTAATTTGCATCAGATTTTTAAATGTCAATCATATGATTCATGTCGAAAAACCAACAGAAGAAAAGCTGGCAAAGCTGAATGCCAGATCGTGGCCCATCTGGGAAAAGGAAGTTTCAGAATTCCCATGGGAATATGATGAAAAAGAGACCTGCTATATACTTGAAGGAGAAGTGGTTGTAACTCCTGATAAGGGCAACCCTGTAAGGTTCGGTAAAGGCGATTTAGTGACTTTTGATGAAGGTCTCAAATGCAAATGGAAAATAAATAAGGCGGTCAGGAAACATTACAAATTTGGATAATAGTCTGAAAGTCCTTAAAGTCTATAAAGTCAGTTGCCCGTGTACCGTGCACCTTGTACCTTTAAAAATCCATTTCAACTACCGTTATCCCCGATCCTCCCATATCGATGTGTTCGTCGCGGAAGGACTTAACGACATTGACTGTTGCAAGATATTCCCTGACCAGCTGTCGCAAGATGCCGTTCCCTTTACCGTGAAGTATGCGAAGGTTCTTGTGCTGAACCATTATAGCATTATCTATCAAATCCCTGACCTGGTTTATTGCCTCCTCTCCCCTGACGCCCCTTATATCTATCTCAGGTTTGAAATTAAGCTTTCTCTGACTTAAGGCCGGATCTTCAGGCCTGTATGTCGGTGAAGATCTGATGCTCTTCTTTAGCTCTGCCCTGCTGATCCTTTCAATTTTATCCTTTGAAACCTGGAACCTGAAACTCTCCGACTCAATCAATACCATCTTGCCTTTTATCTCAATAATTTCTCCAGCCGCCAGCGTATCGGTCATCCTGACTGCATCACCAACTTTCAAAGTTTTGTCCAGCTTCCTGGCTTCACCGGGTTCTTCAGTTTTCTCCTTCGATTTATATTTCTTTGCTCTCTGAGCCAGCACTGAAATTTTCTTTTCTGTCTCTGATTCGACTGGTTTTGCTTCCTCAACCACATTGCTTTTAAACTCTTCAAGCTGCTGGCGGACATCCTTTGTTTTTTCCTTTTCGGCCTGCGACTCTTTTATCTGGCGGATTGTATTTTCAATCATCCGGTTCGATTCTTTCAGCAGGTTCTGAGCTTCATCCTTTGCTTTTGCAATAATTTCCTTCCTGAGCGATTTTGCTCCTGAAAGCTCTTTTTCATATTCATCAATCAGCGCCTCGAGCCGTTTTTCATGTTGACGGATGTTCATCCTTTTTGTTTCCCAATACCTCTTATCACGTGCAATATCTTTCAGATGCCTGTCATAATTGATATTCTTCACACCGGCTTTTCCGGAAGCTTCATTAAGTATCTCTTCAGGAAGCCCGATCTTCCTTGCTATCTCAAACGCAAATGAACTGCCGGGCTTCCCGATATAAAGCTGAAACAGAGGCTGCATGAGATGGTTATCGAAAGCCATTGCCCCATTAATGATTCCATCGGTGAGCGAAGCAAAATGCTTCAGGTTGGTATAATGAGTTGTGAAAACTCCATAAACTTTTTTTCTGTTGAGCTCAGCCAGGATAGCTTCCGCAATTGATCCACCGAGCGAAGGTTCGGTACCAGTTCCGAATTCATCAATAAGTACGAGGCTTTTATCAGAACCGCTCTTCAGGAAATGTTTCATGCTGATAAGGTGTGAGCTATATGTACTGAGATCATTTTCAATACTTTGCTCATCGCCAATATCGATCAGGATATCTTTAAAAAGTCCGCATTCTGAACCTTCAGCCACGGGGATTGTGAGTCCGCATTGAATCATATACTGAAGGAGTCCGACAGTTTTCAGGCAGACAGATTTACCACCGGCATTGGGACCGGAGATAACCAGTATCCTGTTTTTATCATCGAGCTGAATATCGAGAGGGACAACTTTTCTCCCGGGAAGCTTTTCTAAAGTCATTGATAGAAGCGGATGAATTGCATGTTTCCAGGAGAGGAATGGTTTATCAATAACTGCCGGTTTTATTGAATGCAGATGATTCCCTAATAGTGCTTTTGCTCTCAAAAAATCTATTT
Source organism: Bacteroidia bacterium (assembly GCA_026391515.1). GTDB lineage: Bacteria > Bacteroidota > Bacteroidia > Bacteroidales > VadinHA17 > LD21. The sequence continues at coordinate 10,529 of JAPLEC010000184.1, forward strand.
CGACCAGGAAAGTATTTGATGCAAGCAGATCATCAATATATGGCCGGATGTTGTCGGCAAATGCTGTTAATATTTTAACAATCTCCCTTTTCTCCTCGTATTCAAGTTCGACAATGTCGTTATTTATTTCGACGATCTCTTCAGGTTCAATAAATACTGTTTTTCCTGATGCCGACTGATCGTGAATGAGGCCTTTTAATCTCCTTTTATCATAGGTACTTACCGGGATCACTCCTCTCCCGTTTCTCACTGATGCAGTTGTATCTGCATCGACAAATCCATCTGACTGAGCCTGTTTAAGAATGGTATTGAGCCGTTTTGAAGCCTGCATTGTTTTGGAAGCTATTTCAGATCTGATCTCTTTGAGTCTTGCTGAAGCGTTATCCTTTATATTTCCATGCCGGTCGATTATCCGATCTATTGAATCGAGGACATACGGATAAGTTTTTACTGAACCGCACATTTTCTTCAGGAATGGATAATTTTTCTCATCTCTTATTTTGAAGAAATTAAGTATAGATTTAACAGTTTCGAGTGATCTCTTCAGATCAAACAGCTCTCTCACTTCAGGGAAAGTTCCCTCGATCCTGATTTTGCTAAGGCATTCAGAAATGCTGTAATAATTATCGGCAGGAAAGTTCTCTTCGAAGATGAGCAGGTGTTGGAATTCGGAAGTTACTGAAAGCTGTTCGATAATAATGTTATAATCATCTTTAAACGGGATCTCATCGACCTTTTGAATTCCCATCGGGCTGAGGCACCTCTCTTTCAAAAGCTCTTGTATCCGGTCGAAACCGATCTTGGATTCGAAGTTGTTTGGATAAATCATAAGTAGATTCTAATATAAAAAACCAAAAAGCCACAAAGGTATTTCGTTCCTGTTGCCTGATTCAATGTTATCCAGAGCCAGGTATAAATTGGCAATACCCTTAACCTGCTTTGTCGTTTTATTTTTTCCGCCAATCTCGAAGATATAGCGATTATCAATTAAAAAATCGCCTTTGTCAGTGTAATTTACCTGATGATTGTTGGAAACCTGGTTATAGAAAAAAGTTTCCCTGAGATTTCCGAT
>JAPLEC010000009.1 GCA_026391515.1 Bacteroidia bacterium
GCTGCTTTATGCTCTTCCTTTACCCACAGTGGTAAAGGTTATCCATGCAATAGAAATCAGACACTTACCTGAAGCTCCGGAAATTATTTCAGGGATTATTAATGTTAAAGGACAGATCATTCCGGTTGCTGACATTCGTAAACGTTTTGGACTGATGGCACATGAAATTGACCCGGACGACCGGTTAATTATTGCGGATACAGGAAAAAGGCAGGTTGCAATTCTGGTCGATACTGTGACCGGTATAAGGGATCTGGCGCCCGGGCAACTGGCAGTCGCTAAGGAAACATTACCATTTGCAGAACACCTGAGAGGAGTAGCAAAAATTGATGACGAACTCATCCTGATTTATGATCTTGAAGAGTTTCTCAGTCTCGATGAAGAGAAGGAACTTGAGCAGGCACTGAAAACGAAAAACAGATGAATCGTAAGCTCACAGATATCGAGTTATCAATGGTTTGCGAGGCGATCGCTTCCCGCATGGGATTGCACTTTCCTGTTGAAAGGTGGGCGATGCTTAGACGAAACCTTGTTTTAGCTGCCAGGGAATTCGGGTTTCATAATATGACCGGGTTCATTCAATGGCTTTTATCTGCCCCACTTAACAAGGAGCAGACGGATATCCTTGCGGCTCATCTTACCATCTCCGAAACCTACTTCTGGCGGGAGCCACAGGTCTTTACAGCATTAACAGATTTTATACTGCCGGAACTTATCAGGTCAAAGGGCAAGGAGATTGAGGAACGAAGTGACGAAATTCCGCGAAGCGGAAAAGGAGAGAAAAGTATCAGGATCTGGAGCGCCGGATGTTCAACAGGAGAAGAACCGTACTCAATTGCAATAGCCCTTCATAAAACAATTCAAAAAATTGAAGATTGGAATATTACCATACTGGCCACCGATATAAACCCGAGGGCACTAAACAAAGCCGTGTCCGGGATTTATGGTACATGGTCATTCCGTAATTCCCCATCGTGGTTAAAAAGCAGCTATTTTCACCATAATGAAGACCGGCAGTATGAGATTATTCCTGAGATAAAACAGATGGTAACTTTTACCTGTCTCAGTCTTGTTGAAATGTCTGCTATCAGCAATGCCAATACAATGGATATCATCTTTTGCCGGAATGTTCTGATGTATTTTACCAAAGAGTGGGTAAACAAAATTTCTCAAGACCTGTTTCATTCACTTTCAGAAGATGGTTGGTTTGTCGTTTCATCCAGTGAACTCTCTTCCCAGGTATTCCCACAGTTTACACCGGTTAATTTCCCCGGAGCAGTTTTGTACCGCAAGTCCAAAAAGGAATCTGCCCATTCCTTGTACTCCGCAGCTTTAGCGAAGGAGGAAATTCAACCCATTCAACCCATTCAACCTTTTCAACCACTTCAACTCCCTTCAACCCCCTTCAACCCTCTTCAACTTTTATCCTCCGTAGCCTTGGCAAAGGAGGACCTTCAACCTTTCAACTCTTCAACTCTTCAACAACCTCAAGCAATTCCTGAAGAGACTTCAGCCGACAAAATATTTGCCATTCGTTTGTTAGCCAACCAGGGTTATCTTTCCGAAGCTCTTTCTCTTTGCAATGAGGCAATAGCAGCTTATAAACTATCTTCCGGATTATATTTCCTGCGGGCTTCTATTCTTCAGGAGCTGGATAAAAGTTCCGAAGCGATCGCATCACTTAAACAGGCAATCTATATCGATCCTGATTATATAATGGGACATTTTGCGCTGGGAAACTTATTTATCCGGCAGGGAAAAGCAAAGAATGCCAAACGATATTTTAACAATGTACTTGATTTATTAAGCAGGTGTAAAAGAGATGACATCCTGCCTGAATCAGAAGGATTATCAGTAAATTATATCAGGGATATTATTCTTACCGGTTTGCAAACACAGGAATCAAAATGAAGAAAGAAATCCGTA
>JAPLEC010000007.1 GCA_026391515.1 Bacteroidia bacterium
CTGTGGCAGAGGTCCTACGGCTTCTCCATTTTTGTGCCTCAGTTTTCCATTCGTTCAGCTCATTGCACAACCCCCTCAGTTCACTGGACCGCTGATCGACCGCTATTTTTGCCAGGATCATCTCCTCAGCCTGCAGAAGCAACGAATCAAGTTTTGATATCGGGATTCGAACCATCTCAATTTGTGCAGGCATACTTTTCCCGGAAAGGTCTTCCACTGACTCAGTTTCTGAAATTGACTCAGACTGAGCCGGATGGAGCTGTTTAGTATCCGCTGCTGATGGTTCCTGCATCACTGCGGCAAAAGCTTTTCCCGAAACCATCTCCTTCAACTGCCGGATCAGATCCCGCTGGATTTGACGGCTGACAACTGATTGTTCAGTTCCTGAGGTGGCAACATGTTTTGAGAGCCACTCCACTGTTTTGTAAAAAAGATCGAACGACAAGGGCGACAGAACAATTTCCCGGCGTTTCAACGCGGAGAATATACTCTCCATGGGCTGGCACATGTATTCGATATCCTTCTGATCAACGGAACGGGCTGCCCCTTTGAGGCTATGGACCTCCCGGAACATGACTTCAATGGTATCAGCAATTTTTTTCCTTGACTTAGATTTCTCCAATTCAATCAATCCCGCTGAAATTGCATGAAGATGTTCTTCCGCTTCAATCCTGAACGTTGCCTGTATCCGTTTCTGAAATTCAATGTCTTTCTTATCCATGTTATTTCTGTTATGCCTGTTGCTTTAAAAAACCCACCCCTTGCCCCTCCCAGGAGGGATTTACTTTCTCCTTTTGCCTTTTGCCTTTTGCCTTTCGCCTTTACACCTTGAATCGTTCTACCAGATCTTTCAGTTTCTGCCCCAGCTCATTCAGGCTTTTTGCCGCCTTCTCTGACTGCACCATGCTTACGGCAGTTTCTGTTCCTGCCTGGTTGATGTTTTGCATGGCCACCCCTATCTGATCCATTCCGACAACCTGTTGCTGGCTCGACGCTACGATTTGTGTGGCCGCCTGTACCGCTTCATTGCTGCTTTCGGATAGGATCCGGATGGCTTCGCCGGCCTGAGCCGATTGTTTTACCCCGGCCTCCACCGCCTTGCTGCCTTGTTCGGTTGCCATTACTGCCGCGCTGGTTGCTTTTTGTACATCATTCAGGATGTTTCTCACCTGTGAAGTGGACTGCTTCGATTGTTCTGCCAGGTTTTTGATCTCCTGTGCTACAACAGCAAAACCCTTGCCCTGTTCACCGGCTTTGGCAGCTTCGATGGCTGCATTGACCGCTAGTAAATTGGATTGGTCGGCAATATCGGTCACAGAGGCGATGATACCCCCGATAGACTGGCTTTGTTCACTCAGACGAACGACCGTCTGCGCGATTGAATCCATTTGTTCCCGAATTCGATTCATGACGTTCCCAGTCTCTTCCACGGCTTTTTGTCCGTTCTGAGATACCTGTGCCAATTTCTGTGCACTGTCGGCGACGTTTTTCGCCTTTTGTGCAGACTGTTTTGCAGCCTGTTGTACCTCTTCCACCGTAGTGGTAGTTTCGCTGATGGCAGTGGCAGTTTCAGCCGTTCCTGAAGCCACCTGGGTAGTGGCTGCCAATATCTCGCTTGCCGAGGAACCGAGCATGTTGACTCCTTCATTAATATCTTTCATTATCCGACGAAAGTTGTTTAACATCTGCAAAAAAGCATTTCCCAGAAGGTCTTTCTCTGATTGCGGAACAATAGATCCTGTTATATCTCCTGAAGCAATTTGTTGAGCAGAAGTTGCCATTCTTTTAAGTACATCTACCATTCTACTAAAAGTCTGTAAAAGGATTCCGACCTCATCTTTTCTTTCAACTAAAGACAGTTCAACATTCAAATCTCCTTCACCTATACGTGCAGCTATTTTAGTAATGTCTTTGAGTGGTCCGGAGATGTTATGGACAATAAGAAACCCAATAATTATTACCAATATTATACAAAAAGAGGATCCATAAATAATTACAGATTTGGTCATGTTGATATCATTATTCATTGTGAGCCCCCGGGTTTTTAGCAAATCATTTTCAACCTGTTGAATCTCCTGTATAGCAACCCGGATGTCATCCATAACTTTTTTACCATTATCGGTAGTGACAGCCTCTAAAGCAGCATTGAATCCCTTTTCCTTGCGCAGGTCAACTATTTGGTTAACTGTTGTAAGTTTTTCGACTAACAATAACTTAACGTTAGCAATCCGCTGTTGCTGTGGTGGATTGTCTTTGGTCAATTCTAACCCATCATCTATTTTTTGCATTAAACTCTTTTCTGCCAGATTTAATGGTTCGAGATATTTTTCATCTCCCGTAATGACGTAACCACGTTCACCTGTTTCAGCATCTTTCAGTAATGAGAACACTTGTTCCTGATTTTGCATCACATCATATGTATGTGTGTTCCAGCCAATACTCGTTTTAAGTTTATTTGTCATCACCAATGAGATGATGCCCAGAATGAGGAACATTGCAATTGCGAATGCAATTAATCCACTGATTTTAGTTCCAATTGTCCATTTCATATTTTGTTTCTCCTGTATTAATTTAGTTTTAACATAACTATACTGTTTTCTGATTAACAATTATCTTTTCATCATTTAATATATTTTCTGCATCAAGAATAATAATATGCTCTTTTGTGACTCCTTTAAAGTATTTTTCTCCAATACCTGTTATTGTCGGAGGAGCAACCAGGATATCTTCTACTGCAATCGCCTGTGTGCCATTTACAACATCAGCCAGTATACCAAATTCCATCTGATCGTTGCGAAGAATGATCACCTTGTTCAGTTCACCTAATCCTTTTTCCGGAAGGTTGAAGAATTTTTTTAAATCAATGACCGGAAGGATCTGCCCGCGTACATTGATAATGCCAAAAATATAGGAGGGTACTCCGGGCAAGGGGGTGTAATCTTTCAATGGACACACTTCCCT
>JAPLEC010000135.1 GCA_026391515.1 Bacteroidia bacterium
AAGCCGGCCCGAAGCAATCCATAACACTTTTAAATCCTGATCATAATTAATTTCTCCAGCCAGGTCGCCATGAAAATGTTCGACAGACTTTGTTTCAATATTGATTTTATTAAGACCAAAATTGGTGTTAACCCACAAATATCCATCGGAATCCTGCACAATTACTTTATGCCCTCTGGGTATAATATTGCTGGTAAGAATTGAAGCATCATATGGTCCGTTTTTAAAATGGTAAAATACTCCTCTTTCCTTATTAAACATGTTTAATCCTTTCCCCAGGGTACCGATCCAGATATTTCCATCCCTGTCTTCGGATATAGTAGAAATGAAATTATAGGAGATGGATGAAGAATCATCAGAGTTATATAAATAGTTTATAAAATTAAAACCGTCAAACTGCTGAAGTCCCGTGGAGGTGGCAAACCATACAAAACCCTCCCCATCAATATAGACATATTCAACCGAATTGTTTATCAATCCATTATTGACGTTATAATGAGTACAAATTATGCTTGAATTTTGAGCTTTCAGTGCACCATGTGCATAAAAAATAGTAATAAGAATTGATAACAAAACCTTATACCTGCCAAAAAAAATCATTCTTGCTGATATGGCTTTGAATCGGTTAAAAGTCCTGACTAAAGACTTATTAATCATGAATTAGCTTCTTTCTTACCCAAATTTAAGCTAAAAATGAGAAACAGGCACAATTGAAGCCTTTTTCTAATATAAGTTTGCCGGCATTAGTACTATTTTGCGAAGCCGTGCAACAATTTTTTAATTCACAGATTTATCTCTTTTCAGGTCGTTTAAAATCACTCCCCGAACCTGAAATACAACGTCCCGCTCAGAGTCTCACCATTAAAGACATTCTTCTGGCTCTGCGGGCCTTCAGCATCTGCTTTTGTAAACTTCGTGCCAATAGCGCTTATTCCGTGTAAAAATGAGATATTCCCTGACGGGAACGGCGGATTAACTTCTCCCCTCACACCGGTCCGTTGTGTCGAATACTTTGCAGCTCCGGGTGTAAAAAGATGCAGATAAAGATTCTTTGTACCGGAGATAACTGTGATCGGCAATTCTTTTGTCTGAAGTTGAATTCCATAGAAATTGGAATAATATCCCTTGAATTCAGGGTAGTCCCATGACTGACCTGTAATAGTATTATTGTAGTCCTTTTCAAAAATCCCGAAGGTCGTTCCTTTTAACCGGTTTTTCCAGACATGATATGGACCGTTAGCCAACAGGGTCGCTCCTGTAACCAGGTTCTCAGGATAAGAAAATGTAATTCCTGCAAAATCAAAATTCCCGGACAGGGTATAATCATAATCAAGCTTCAACCATTCTCCGGGATAAAATGTCCATTTTGCATGGTTATTATTCTCATACAACACTTCAATAATGTATTTATCGTCCTGATAATAATTTTTCATCTCTCTGAATGCAGCATTGAATCCGGCAAACTGAACTCCGTTTTTCAATGAGATATCTTTTCTGTTCTTTCGAATATGGGTAATCAGTCCGCTTTTTTTATCAAATGTCACGGCAGTGGATCCCGACGAAACAACAAGCATACTGTCGTTCCCGGTGACCTTTATTTTATCACCGCCGGTCACAACTGTTCTATCAACAAAATCTACCGGTTGTGTAATATTCCACGACCATGTATTGATCAGCCTTCCGTACTGGTCAGTTGCGGTTAAATATAAAACGTCAAAGGTTTTCCAATCATCTGGTAATGGAATTGAAAGGATTCCACTCTTACCTGGTTCAATATCAGGTGGATTTATAACACCCGACTTTTTGATTTGTACAAAGTGTGGAAACGAATTCTCGTATCTGACCAGACTGAACGAATATTTGCATTTTTTTAAATTGGTATACAGGTACCTGTTGGTAACACTGAACTTACCATCAAATTCTGGTGTTATTGAAGTTTGAGTGAATTGAACAGGCGACCATATCTCCCTGACAGTAAAGAAGCTTCCCTCTTTTTCATGATAAGGACCAAGTATCCCGTCCGGAGCCCTGTTGCCGTTGGTGTCAATTGAATCATTAAGATCTTTACGCTCCACACCTTCATCAGCAAAAACCCAGAGAAATGCCCCAGCCGAGAGCGGCTTTGAAAGCATCAGATTCCATTGATCATCAAGTCCTGCACCGTGACCACCGTCATAAATACCATGAAGAAATTCTGTCGGGAAGAAAATTTCCTTTCCATTGTTCAGGGCATTTTCAACATATTTATAACCCGGGTAATGTTTTGTGTTTGTTCCGTTTATAATCGACCATGGTTCGATAACTGTCCTCTTTTGAGGATCATAAAGCGCATAATCTCCTCTTACCTCCTTATTGAATCCACCCTCGTTACCGTTATCCCACAATACTATTGAGGGATGATTTACATCACGCTCAACCATCTGTTTTACAAGACGTTGTGCAGTAGGCGTATCATAAAACTTCTGCCATCCTCCAAGCTCATCAAGAACAAACAATCCGAGCGAATCGCAGACATCCAGAAAATACTGGTCGGGAGGATAATGGCTCATCCTGACAGCGTTCATATTCATATCCTTCATCAGGTTTACGTCGTTAATAGCCAGCTGTTTGCTGCTTGTACGTCCCGATGAAGGCCAGAATGTATGCCTGCATACTCCTTTGAACATGATCTTTTTACCATTTACATAAATGCCATCACTCTCTTTTACTTCAACGGTGCGGAAGCCGAATTTCTGAGTAAGTTGATGTATTGGCTTCTTATCTTTATTTATTGTAATAATAACCAGGTACAGGTTTGGAAATTCAGGATTCCAGAGTGCAGCATTTGGGAAAGAACCTGTCAGGTTTGTTTTTCCTGACTGATCAATATTGGCTGATAACTTATTCCCGAAAGGTTTTCCGTCAGGCGTCTGGATCTGGGCATTAATTGTTTCTGCTTTTCTTATCCCTGCGGTAAAGACATCCATATAAAATGAGCCGTCGGCTTTTGCATTTATTGCAACATGGTCAATATACTGTACGGGAACGGCTTCCAGATAAACAGGTCTGAATATACCTCCAAAAACCCAGTAGTCTGACATACGTTCAGCCCTGTTAACACTTTCGTTCGTTGATTCTTTGCTGACCGTAACATCAAGCAGGTTTTTATCATAATACTTCAGCAGGCCGGAAATATCATATTTGAACCTGTAAAATGAGCCCTGGTGAACAGGGCCGGCAATCTGCCCGTTGATCTTCACTTCAGTATCTGTCATGGAACCTTCGAAGACAATGAATACTTTTTTCTTCTCCCAGGAAGAAGGGACAGTGAATTCATATTTATAAAGCCCCTTTTCATTGGCTTCCATATTTGTCTTTCCATAAATATATGATCCAAATCCCTGCAGCTCCCAGCATGAAGGAACTGCAATCTTACTCCAGGTACCGCTGTTACGACCATGGGTGCAGAAAAAATCCCATTGAACAGTGTGATCCTTGTCGATCCCCGACAAATATTGTATTTCGGTTTTCTGAGCAACGACAGCAAAGAAGCTGAAAATAAAAACAGGTAATAAGAATAATTTCTTCATAAGGTTCGTCTTTTATAGAGATGCAATTTTGCAAAAAGTATTCATTTACCTGATTCTTTCATGTTAAATATTTATAATATTATCCATATCCCTCATAATCAATTAATTACATATGTATGTTCATTGCACTCATTTGAAAGGACTTAATTAATAAAATGATATATTTGTTATTCACTGTTCGTTTAAATTCATGAAACTGATAAAATACCTCGCACTGGCTTGCGGACTGTTTGTCTGTTTTTCGGTTAAAACTTTCCCGCAGGCCGATTCAACATTTAAGATTTTTCAATTCCCTGCTGATAAGATTCCAAGAATTGACGGGAACATTGATGACTGGTCATTTGTCCCTGAAAGTTATATTGTAGGCAACGATCAGCTAAAGGATGATGAAAAGAAACATTCAACTCTTGATCCAAAAAACCTCGAGGTAAAAATTCGGGTAGGATGGGTAAAAGGGATGAACAAGCTCTATTTTCTTTATGAGGCTTATGATGATTATTGGGATTTTTCGCGTACCGATCTTCACCATGATATTTTTGAAATAGTGGTTGACGGGGATCAGTCAGGTGGTCCTCTCATTGAACAGTTCCATCCCAATACTCAGCTTAATAATTCATGGGACGCATATTTCAATTTTCATGGCGTTCATGCCCAGAACTATCATATTTATACTCCGGCCGAGGGGCAGGACTGGTGCCTTGCCTGGGGAAGTCAACCATGGATAAAAGAGCTGCCTTATGCAAATGCTGCATATTCATATAGTTTTAAACCGGGAGAATCCGGGAAACTGGTTCTTGAATTCTGGATCACTCCTTTTGATTATGCAGGGCCGGAAGGACCTGTCAGGGCAGTTGAATCAATTTTAAAAGAAGGTAAAAACATAGGCTTATGCTGGGCGATAATAGATTTCGATGATGTCAATGCGAGAGGCAATAACGGTTTCTGGAATCTTTCGAGCAAACATACTATGTATGGAAATGCCTCACAATTAAGCACTTTCCGGCTTATGCCACTTGAGGCACAATTCCTGAAAAAGATAGATGCACGCTGGTCATTTAAAGTGGTTGATATGGATCGAAGGCTTGTTGCATTCCAGGATGAGTCGATAGGGAAAATCACTTCATGGAAATGGGATTTCGGCGATGGCACTTCATCAAACGAACAACATCCGATACATGCTTATGCAAGATCAGGACGATTTATTGTCACACTATATATTGAAGGTCCGGACGGAAAATCGCGTCGTGCAAAAGTTTGGGACGTAGCTGTGAAATCAGCACTGGATCAAGTAAAGTCAAATTAACCTTAAGATCCCCTCCTCGGAGGGGTGAGGGGTGGGTTTTTTATAACAAAAAACAAAAGAAAAAATTAAAATAAATGAAAACAAAAATTTTAATTATTCTGCTGGTTGCCGGCTTTTCATTCCAGGCTCTATCCCAACAGACCACACAACAAAAAATTACCGATTCAAACACTGCATTGCATGCCATTCAGCCTGATTATCCTGTACCCTACG
>JAPLEC010000142.1 GCA_026391515.1 Bacteroidia bacterium
CTGATAAGAGCCTGGCTGGCAATAATTGCAGCAGCAGTTGAAATGAGGATCCCCGGGAAAAGAAACCATTTTGGCATTATTGAGAAAAAAGGTAAGGCTTCTGAACCCGGAGTGTAATTCGTCATCAACCATGCACCCTGGCCAAAATAATTAAGCACCAGCATTGTCTTTACAAATATCCAGGATATACGGATATTGGTTCGTCCGCAATGGCCAAGGTCAGAATAAAGAGCTTCGGCACCGGTGGTACAAAGAAAAACTGCACCTAAAAGAATGAAGCCTCCCGGGTATTCAACAAGGAAGCGAATAGCATATAAAGGATTAAGAGCCAGGAGGATATGAGGATAATGAGTCAGCTGTAAAAATCCCAGAATGCCAATCACTAAAAACCATATTAACATTATCGGACCAAATGAGATCCCCACTACATTGGTTCCAAACTGTTGTATGAAAAAGAGGACAGCAAATATTATCAGAACGATAGGAATTACAGATATTCCCGGATTTAATAGCTTCAATCCTTCAATGGAAGAAGTGACTGTAATTGCAGGAGTTATGACTCCGTCAGCAAGTAGTGCGCCCGATCCTATCATCGTCAGAACTGCGGCCCAGGCTGACTTTCTCTTTATGAGTGCAAAAAGAGCAAATATACCTCCTTCTCCCTTGTTATCTGCACGCAATGTGATTATTATATACTTTATCGTGGTTTGAAAAGTAAGCGTCCAGAAAACACATGAAAGTGCGCCGTATATCAGAAGCTCATTGAATTCTTTTGCTGTGCCGACAACAGCTCTTATTGTATACAGGGGACTGGTTCCAAGATCACCATATACTATACCCAAAGTGACAATAAGACCCGCCAAAGAGAGCTTCTTAATATCAATATGACTATCTATTCTTTTTATAGCCATCTTTTCAAATTCATGCCGTTTCCCTAAATAAAACCGACAAAGTTAATGCTATTAACAGTTTACTGTATGCGTTTGATCCTGTTAGCAACAGACTGGTCAATTGTTATCGGGACCTGCTCAATGATCGTGTTTGTGGAATCAAGGTTCATTGTTCTTATGTCAGTGATGCTGAGCTTTCTGACAAGTGAGTTGAGCGCCAGGACGAAGTTTTCCCAGGTCGAAAGAGTATTATCACGCGACATAATCCTGTCAATCAGAATAAATTTAAAGTCTCCCTCAAAATCATGTTTTTTCAGGGAATCATAGCTGCTCTGAAGCTTGATTTCTCCAGCTTCTTCAAGATCTTCAAGAACTTCCTTGAAATAGAGGTTTATTTTAGGTTCGACTTTAAAGCCGATATTAAAATCAACCCTTATCAATATCCCGTGTATTATTTGGGTAACCTGGTAGTTGAATCTGTTTGGTTCATTTACCCTGTTAACATGAAGAAACCAATATGTATCTGCCCTTTTTGGCTGCTTGTGAAAAATAGAATAAATCACTTTTGATTCAACCTGGTCGTGTCTGTTTGCGCGGATAATATAAACAAGATTGGTGGCAAGGCGTGGAACAGATTCATCTTTGCTGAGGTCCCTGAACATATCAAGGTATTTGTCGAGATCAGCAAAGGTGATATACCGGTTTTTGATTTTTCTTCCGTAATACCAGACGTACATTATTAAGAAATATATTGAAGCAAGCAATAAGGTGAACCACCCTCCTGATTTGAATTTGTGAAGGTTGGCAATCAGGAAGCTTCCTTCTATTGTGAGATAGGTCATAAATAATAACAGTACAAGCCTGTGATTCAATCCTTTCTGATATAAATAATATGAGAGAAGGAATGTGGTCATTATTTCAGTGATATTAATTGCCAGACCATATGCAGCATTCATATTTGAGGATTCTTTGAAAAAGAAAACAGTAAGGCTGCAGGCTGCCCAGAAGAACCAATTAACAAACGGAAGGTAAACCTGTCCTCTGACATAGGTTGGATGCAGAACTCTGACTTTTGGCCAGTAATTCAGAGAAATAGCTTCACTTATAAGTGTAAATGATCCGCTGATTATTGCCTGACTGGCAATGATTGCAGCTGCAGTAGCCAGAATTACGCCGGGAATCAGGAACCATTTCGGCATGATTTCGAAAAAAGGATTCATATAGACTCCTCTTTCCATATTCATCATCAGCCATGCACCCTGCCCGAAATAATTAAGCAGAAGAGCAATTTTAACAAATCCCCATGTTACCCTGATGTTAGCTCTTCCGCAGTGACCAAGGTCAGCATATAGTGATTCTGCCCCGGTAATACAGAGAAAAACAGCACCAAGTAAAATGAACCCGCCAGGATACTCAGTAAGAAATTGGTAGGCATAAACAGGATTTAATGCTCGCAGTATATCCGGATGCAGGATAATTTGAGAGCATCCAAGAACAGCAAGTGTTGTAAACCAAGCAAGCATTATTGGACCGAATGAGCTTCCGATAAAATTTGTTCCGAATTGCTGAATGAAAAACAGTACAGCCAGAATGAATAAAACTATCGGAACCACAGGAATATTAGCATTATAAAGCCTGATACCTTCAACAGAAGAAGTTACTGAGATTGCGGGAGTAAGAACTCCATCAGCAAGGAGAGCCGCACCTCCGATCATTGTTAGAATAGCGACCCATGATGATTTCCTTTTTATCAGGGAAGAAAGAGCAAAAATACCTCCTTCACCATTGTTGTCAGCCCTTAATGTTATAGTGATATACTTTATTGTTGCAGATAAAGTTAGTGTCCAGAAAATGCTGGATAATCCTCCATAAATTAGCAATTCATCAAGGCTTTGTGATCCTCCGTTTATGATGGCCCTCATCGTATAAAGAGGACTGGTGCCAAGATCGCCAAAGACAATCCCAAGAGTAATTATTGCACCGGCTAAAGAGAATTTTTTTATATCAAAATGACGTTCGGCCATTTGTTTGTTTCCCTTCATCTTATTAAAGCCAAATGTCGGGAAAGCTGGCAAAGTTATAAATATTTTATCTTTGTGCCCATGATATCAGGGGTAAAACCTTTGAACATGTTCAAAAAAGCATTACAGGGTTTATTTTTCACCTGTTTAATGACTTCATTATATGGTCAGGAAATCGGGAAATCTGAACAAAAATTTTCACTTCTATTTATTGGCGATATAATGGGCCACGATACACAGATCTGGGCGGCAGAAAACACTGCAACACATACCTACGATTATAATGAGGTTTTTAGCTATATAAAACCTGTTATTTCAGAAGCCGACGTAGCTATAGCTAATTTTGAAGTTACACTTGCAGGTCCTCCGTATAAAGGTTATCCCCAGTTTAGCTCACCGGCAGCTTTTGCTGTTGCCTGCCGGAATGCAGGAATTGATTACCTCGTAACAGCAAATAATCATGCTGTTGATCGGGGCAAAAACGGAATTATAGGGACCATTGAAAGGCTCGACAGCATTGGAATGCCTCATACAGGAACATTTTTTGACCAGAAGGCAAAAGAGAATCTTCAGCCATTAATTATCAGAAAGAATGGGATATCAGTGGCATTGCTTAATTATACTTATGGAACAAACGGTATCAATGTGCCGAAGCCTGTAATTATCAATATGCTTGATAAAAATCTGGTTACCAGCGATATAGTTAAAGCAAAGAGTCTGAATCCTGATGTTGTCCTACTTTTCCTGCACTGGGGAACCGAATATGATACCATACCATCTCAGAGCCAGATTGATCTGGCAGAGTATTTTTTCTCACAGGGTGTTGATCTTATTATCGGGTCGCATCCGCATGTTCTACAGAAAATGGTTTGGTACAAGGAAAGGAATAAAGCTGTGGTTTTTTCTCTTGGCAATTTTGTTTCAAATCAAAGAAAGCCTAAAACCGATGGCGGTTCGATGGTGAGAATTGAACTTGCTAAAAATGGTAATACTGTTACTATCACCGATGCAGGATATTACCTGACATGGGTCTATACACCATTGGTAAAATACAGACTGAGATTTTTTATCCTGCCTTGTTCCGAATTTGAAAACAGGCCTGATTTCTTTGTAAATCCTGCTGATTATGCTCAGATGAAAAAATTTATAAACGACTCAAGATCATTGCTTTACAAACAAAATATCAATATCAGGGAATATCTTTTAAAAGGAAATTCCCGGCTGTTAAATAAATAACGGCGATTTGATTATAGATCAATACAAGATTTTTTAACTATAATTGCATAAATAAGTTTAAGTTTGCTCAGTTGTGACACTCCTTATGACTAACTCCCTGGCTATTCTTTCAGCAACTGCGGTTTCAATTGGATTCGTGCATACTATATTCGGACCGGATCATTATGTGCCTTTTATTGTCCTGAGTGAGGCAAAAAAATGGTCGCTCAAAAAAACAATGGTAATTACATTTCTGTGTGGGATCGGACATGTTTTGAGCTCTGTGATTCTCGGACTGATTGGTATTGCTGTCGGAATAGAATTAAAAAAGCTTGTTGCAGTCGAATCGTTCCGCGGGAATATTGCTGCATGGCTTATTATTGCTTTTGGACTTGTTTATATGGTCATAAGTATAAGGAATCTTGTAAAAAACAAAAAGCACGAACATGTGCATTTTCATCTCGGTGGAGAGAAACATTCACACGAGCATGACCATCATTCAGAACACACTCATGTGCATGATAATGAAATATTTAAGACAACACCGTGGATACTTTTCCTTATTTTCGTTTTTGGACCCTGTGAACCGTTGATCCCAATTGTAATGTATCCGGCTTCACAAAACAACCTCTCTGGAGCACTATTTGTTTCGCTTCTTTTTTCAGTTGTTACTATTTCCACTATGATGTCGATAGTACTGGTTTTTAAACTTGGTTTTAGCACGATAAACCTTAAACCTGTTGAAAAATATAATAATCTGATTGCCGGTTTTGTGATATTTCTTTCAGGCCTGGCTATTCAATTTCTTGGTTTATAAAATTTCAGCTGAATTCCCCTGCTGAAATTTTTCAGTCCTTAATAATCCTGAACAACAGCTTAACATCGGGATCAAACGTAAGTTCTGCATCAGGTTTCGCTTTCACAGTTATTTTTGTTGTTTTTTCACTGACGGGAACTGATATTGTCCTTATTCCATCGGAATCCTTTAATCTGATATCCAGGTTAAAAGAATAAAGATAATCCTGTGATTGCACAATCACCAAGTTTAAACCTGAGCATATGAAGAATCCATGCTCCTTTCTGGTAGGAATTCGTATTTAAAAGCCTCATCAGGTTTGTACTTGTTGTATCGATTACAGGAACCGGAGACCTTATAAAAGATCTGATAATGCGGTCTCGCGCAAATTTCATGTCTTCTGTAAGCTTTCCCTTTCCGGAGTTCGTTTCATTATAGACTGAAGCAAGATAAGTCGCAAATCCTTCGCTGAGCCATATATGATGCCAATCGGCTTCAGTTACAGAATTCCCAAACCACTGGTGTGCAATTTCATGTGCAATGAGACCCTCTGCCTTGCCCAGTCCAGTGACAGAATTCTCAGCATAAAAAATACATCCGGCATTTTCCAAACCGCCGAAGATGGTCTTAGACTGCACATCAGCAAGTTTTTCATAAGAATAAGGTCCGATAAGATTGCTGTAAAACGCTAATGGTTTTACAGCAACAGAATAATCATAGAATCCCTCCTTGCGATTTTCAGGGAAAACCCATGTCCAGACAGGAACATTATTTACAATTCCTGCAAGCTGAACTGCAAAATCAGCTGCTGCGAATGTCATGACTTTTACAGGAAGAGGAACTTCTTCTTTCCAATGGGTAAGCTTCATTTCTTTTGGAAGATCGCTAAACTCTACTAAATGTCCGCTTGCAACCACCTCATAATGAGACGGTGCTGTAATGATAAAATCCACTGTAGCCTTATCAGAGGGGTGATCGACAACCGGAAGGTAACACGATCCTCTGTCAGGCCAGTGGTCAGCAAAAAATGTCCGGCTGCCAAATTTATTTTTCGAAATAATCAAACCATCAGCCGGAATACCTGAATATTTTATAAAAACTTCACAAGAGCTGCCCTTTGCTGGTGGTATGACAGGTGTAATTTTTACCTTATTGTCAGAATGAACCCAATTTACTCCTGACCCATTGAATGACAAATCACTGATTTTCATTCCCTTACCGAAAGAGTTGATGTTTTTTAAATCAAAATCAAATGATGTCACCATCTCCTTGAAATTTATATCAATCAAGGCTGTCCCATCAATCATGTCTGTAGTATCATTCAGAATTATATTAAACTCATAATGAATAATGTCTACAGATGGATCAGGTTTATAATTAACCTGTGCCGACACCAAAGCAGAAAAGAAACAAAAAGAAAAAAAGAGAAATGGTCTGATCATCAGATTTCTGTTTTTAATTAAATCCAAAGTTAGCAAGCTGTACGAAACAAAAAACATATACAGTATCTTGATTAAATCGACTAACACGGTCTATTATTATTCTTTCGCGATTTGTCATATAATTATTAGATTTGCAATAATTAGAAATAAAAGAATGGCATACGATTACAATACTCAACGAAAAAGGATGGCGTTACCGGAATACGGCAGAAACGTCCAGAAAATGGTTGATTATATCAAAACTATTGAAGACAGGAATGAAAGAAACCGTGCCGCTAAAACAATAATCCAGATTATGGGTAACCTGAATCCTCAACTTCGCGATGAAGGTGATTTTAAGCACACGCTGTGGGATCATCTGGCGCTGATTGCAAATTTTGAACTCGATATTGATTCACCGTATCCGGTACCTGAGCCGACAAAGTTTATTGAAAAGCCAAAACCGGTGCCTTACCGTCAGGGCGATATAAGATATCTTCATTATGGGCGATTAATTGAATTAATGATTGATGCTGCTTCAGAAATGGAAGACGGTGAAGAAAAAGAATATCTTACTACACTGATTGTGAACCAGATGAAAAAATCGTACATAACCTGGAACCGAAGTCAGGTTGCTGATGAGGTCATAATCGGTGATATGAAATTATTGTCCGGAGGAAAACTGAAAATGACTGAAGGAGTCAAGATTCTGGAAATCAAAGAGCTTTTACCCCAAACCAAGAGAAAACCAATGGCAAGACCTCATGGCAAACAGCAGAATAAGCAATTCAATAAGAAAAAAGGACATACCAGGCATTAATGGGAACTTTTATTGTTCAGGGCGGGAAATCGCTTAAAGGAGAAATAACTCCACAGGGTGCTAAAAACGAAGCTCTTCAGGTTATCTGTGCCGTACTTCTTACTCCCGAAAAAGTAACAATAAGAAACATTCCTGATATTGCTGATGTAACCAAGCTTATCGAACTGCTTGGCTGTATGGGTGTCGAAATTAAGAAGGAATCTGCATCTGTAATAAGTTTTGAAGCCCGCAAAATAAATCTTGATTACCTGCAGACGAATGAGTTCAGAACTCAGAGCATCAGCCTGAGAGGGTCAGTCATGATAGTAGGCCCGCTTCTGGCCCGTTTCGGCAAAGCATTTATCCCCAAGCCCGGTGGAGATAAGATCGGACGACGTCGTCTTGATACACATTTTATTGGTTTCCAGAAGCTTGGAGCTAAGTTTGAATTTGATTCCACCGATCCTTTCTTTAAAGTTGAAGCATCAGCACTGACTGGTACTTTTATGCATCTCGATGAAGCATCTGTCACGGGAACTGCAAATATTATTATGGCTGCCGTACTTGCAAAAGGCCGGACAACAATTTATAATGCTGCCTGTGAACCGTATATTCAGCAGCTTTGCCGGATGCTGGTTTCAATGGGAGCAAAAATTGAGGGTATCGGATCCAACCTTATCTATATCGATGGTGTGAAAGAGCTTCATGGTTGCTCCCATACAATTCTTCCTGATATGATCGAAATCGGCTCTTTTATTGGCATGGCTGCAATGACAGAGTCGGAGATCACAATTAAAAATGTATCATACGAAAACCTTGGAATAATTCCCGATTCTTTCCGCAGACTGGGTATCGATCTTGAAAAAATAGGAGATGATATTTTTATTCCACGCCAGGAACATTATGAAATAGAGACTTTTATCGATGGATCAATAATGGTCATTGCCGATGCAATCTGGCCCGGACTTACTCCCGACCTTCTAAGTGTTTTTCTGGTTACCGCAACTCAGGCAAAAGGTTCAGTTCTTATTCATCAGAAAATGTTCGAAAGCCGCCTGTTTTTTGTCGATAAGCTTATCGACATGGGTGCCCAGATAATTCTCTGTGATCCACACAGGGCAACAATTATCGGGATGGACAAGATGATAAAGCTACGGGGTACAGTAATGACATCACCGGATATCAGGGCAGGAGTTGCACTCCTGATTGCAGCAATGTCTGCTGAAGGAAAAAGCATAATTCACAATATCGAACAGATAGACCGGGGCTACCAGAATATTGATGCAAGACTCAATGCTCTGGGAGCAGACATTAAAAGGCTGTAGAGGCTGTAGAAGTTGACAACCTCTATAGCCTTTATAGCATTTAATGCCTCTAAAGCTTTTATGGCATCTAATGCCTCTAAAGCTCTTAAAGTTCATGTCAAATTGTCAATCTTTCCCCATTGGCAGGTTATTTGTTAAAAAAGAAATATTATTAGAAACCGTGTGAGTGATGGTAAAGAAAAAGACACCTGATCAGGAAGATACTAAACAAAAAAAACACAACGAAACAGCTGATATTAAAAAAGATAGCAGTGCAGGGGAAAACATTGAGGTGAATAAGCCTGAAGATGTTGCTCCAGAGAATGCTGTTAAACAGAAAGAAGAACCTTTAGTTCCTGAAGAAGCTCCTGCTGACAAAGTTGTCCAGGAAGAAAAGTCTTTTGAAGAAAAACTGGCAGAAATGCAGGACAAGTACATTCGTCTTTCTGCTGAATTTGACAATTACAGGAAAAGGACTTTACGTGAGAAGATAGAGATATCAAAATATGCCAGCGAAGATCTGCTGCTCAATATCCTGCCTGTTATGGACGATTTTGAAAGAGCAATCTCACACATAGAATCAACAACCGATTGCGTTGCCATGAAGGCCGGAATTGATCTTATCTACGGAAAATTCACTGACTTCCTGAAACAAAATGGTGTTAAAGAAATTGAATCAATGAATTGCCCTTTTAATGTCGACCTTCATGATGCAGTTGCAAAAATTGCAGTACAGGAAGAAGATAAGAAAGGCAAAATTGTAGATGTAATACAAAAAGGATATTACCTCCAGGATAAAGTTATAAGACACTCCAAAGTGGTTATCGGTGAATAAAATAAAATCCCTGTCACGTAAATAAAGGCAACTCCAAAAAAACAGAAAGGATGGGAAAAAGAGATTATTATGAGGTGCTCGGGGTATCTAAAAATGCCACAAAGGATGAGATTAAAAAGGCTTACAGAAAACAAGCCTTGAAATATCATCCTGATAAAAATCCTGGCGATAAGAAAGCCGAAGAAAGCTTTAAGGAAGCAGCAGAGGCTTATGAGATTCTAAGCAATGACGAAAAGAGATCGAGGTACGATAGTTTCGGTCATACAGGAATGGGTGGAGCAGGAAATTGATTTGGTGGTGACGGAATGACTATGGAAGATATTTTCTCATCTTTTGGGGATATTTTTGGTGATGCTT
>JAPLEC010000244.1 GCA_026391515.1 Bacteroidia bacterium
CACATATATAAAGACTCCATCTGAAGCCAATGCAGTGTTCAGATGAACCAGACCATCGGAATCTCCATTTATGTATTTACCATAATGTGCTTCAATTTTATCCTTGAATTTCTTTGCGGCTTCATTAAGGCTTCCAATCCATATTCCACCCGGCAGCTGACGCAGTTTATCATTAATAGTCGGGTAAAAGCCGTTCAGCAATACAATTCCATGTGCATCAAGGTCTGTGACATCGCATCGGAATTCTTCAGCTTTCACAAAATCTGTTCTTGAAGGCAGAAAATAGCTTTTAAAATCATGATTAAAGAAAGTATCCAGGTTGGTATATCTGTAAGTTTCATTCTTCCGGGTTGGAATTCCAAGCTGGTTGAATTTAGCTATAGCAGCTTCACGGAATGAATTAATATAAGGAGAAGAGTTCTCAGAAATCCTCTTTATGTTTTCCTTATACAGATTATAATATCTTTCTGATCTTTCTGAGTTATTATTCATGACAGATCGTTTTTCTCAACCTCTTTTTTAATCCATTCGTATCCTTTTTCTTCAAGCTCAAGAGCGAGTTCTTTTCCTGCAGTTTTAACTATTCTGCCGTCGTACATAACGTGGACAACATCAGGTACAATATAATCGAGAAGTCGCTGGTAATGAGTTATTACAATTGCAGATGTATCGGGGCGCTTCAGTCTGTTCACTCCATTAGCTACAATTCGAAGTGCATCAATATCAAGGCCTGAATCGGTTTCGTCAAGAATTGCCAGCTTTGGTTGGAGCATTGCCATCTGGAATATTTCATTTTTCTTTTTTTCACCTCCCGAGAATCCTTCGTTAACTGAACGGTTAGCCAATTTAGAATCTATTTCAACGAGATCTTTTTTCTCACGCATCAGTTTCAGAAAATCTGAAGCTGAAAGAGGTTCAAGACCTTTATGTTTTCGATGTTCATTGACAGCCGTTTTCAGAAAATTTACCATACTGACTCCGGGGATCTCAATAGGATATTGGAACGCAAGGAATATGCCCTCTTTTGAACGATCTTCGGCAGACATTTCGAGCAGGTTTTTTCCCATATAAGTGACTGTTCCGTCAGTAATATCTGCAAAATCGCGTCCGGCAAGGATACCTGCAAGGGTGCTTTTTCCCGATCCGTTCGGTCCCATTATAGCATGGATCTCACCATCTTTAACCTCAAGGCTGATTCCTTTAAGTATTTTCTTCCCGTTTATTTCAGCTCTTAAATTATTAATAATCAGCATGATAATCTTTTATTGGTTTTTTATCTTATCTAACCCACCCCTTGCCCCTCCAAGGAGGGGATCCAAAGGGATATCTTTTGTCTTTTACCCAACGCTTCCTTCCAGGCTTATCTGGAGCAGTTTCTGAGCTTCAACTGCAAATTCCATTGGAAGCTTATTTATTACTTCTCTTGCATACCCGTTAACAATAAGTCCTATAGCATCTTCAGTTGAGATCCCTCTCTGGTTGCAATAAAAAATCTGGTCCTCTCCTATTTTTGAAGTTGTCGCTTCGTGTTCAACAATCGCAGTCTGGTTGTCAACTTCTATGTAAGGAAAAGTATGTGCTCCGCATTTATCGCCAAGAAGCAGTGAATCGCATTGAGAAAAATTTCTTGCACCTGTTGCATTTTTAAGGACTTTAACAAGGCCTCTGTAGCTGTTCTGACCAAGTCCGGCAGAAATTCCTTTCGATACAATTGTGCTTTTAGTGTTTTTCCCGATATGGATCATTTTTGTTCCGGTATCTGCCTGCTGGTGATGGTTGGTTACAGCGACAGAATAAAATTCACCGGTTGAATTATCGCCACGTAAAATGCATGAAGGATATTTCCATGTAATAGCTGATCCTGTTTCAATCTGGGTCCACGATATCTTTGAGTTTTCTCCTCTGCACAAGCCTCTTTTAGTGACAAAGTTGAAAATGCCTCCTTTGCCATTTTTATCGCCAGGGTACCAGTTCTGGACAGTCGAATACTTGATCTGCGCAT
>JAPLEC010000085.1 GCA_026391515.1 Bacteroidia bacterium
ATTTCTCTGTTAATTTATTTTTTTACATGCTGTAATTTCAGCAGAAGAAAAAAGTAGAAAAAAATTTAGGGACACATCCCAATTAAATAGTTGTATTTAATGATGTTCTTTTTCTCCTGTTTATTTAGTAATAAAGAATAATTTTAGATTTCAAAAAGCCTGGTGCGCCCAGCAGGAGTCGGACCCGCAACCTACGGTTCCGTAGAGCTTTTTAAATATACCTCATAAAAATTATACATCTTTTTCAGATTTTACCTAACTAATTCTAATATAAAATAAAATTTAAACAAAATTTAACTATAAATTCGTTAAGTATCTGCAATATAAATGAACAATGGGCTTAAATGTTAACTTTAAAAAAATATGTTGACTTGAATGAATTAAAGGATGATTTGAATCAATATTTGAGATATTTCTGAAGGTATATTTTCACAGAACTTTCCAGGGGCAAGAGAAATTCCTGCCCCTGTTTGCATCAACTTGAAACTTATATAGTTATCCCTTGTATGTTATCGTAATTGTCTTTGTTGTCCCGTCCCACTGCACATCGCAGCCAAGGTTTTCAGTGACAAATCTTAATGGTAACATTGTTCTTGAGTTTATGATTTCAGGGACAACTTTTGGGTTAGCAGGGTCGATGGGTGTATTAATGTCATTCACTTTTGCAATTAATTTTCCAATCCAGAGTTCAATGGTTGTAGAGCCCAAGGATACGGTAACTTTCCGCTCTGTTACATCCCAGCCCACTGTGCCACCTAAGGATTCAACAACAGCCCTTATAGGCACAAGTGTCCTGCTGTTTTTAATGATAGGCGGTGAGTCAAGGTATCTTGTCTCACCATTAACAGCAAAAGAACTTTCTCCAACTCTGAGAATTAGGGCAATCTCGCTCTTTTCAAAAGATGTCTCTATTGTGTGGTTTGATGTGATATTAGTAAAAGTGTATGAAGATACCGTGCCTCTTGAAATACCATCCACTTTGACACTGGAAATCCTGTATCCGAAGTCGGGACTAATGGTAAAGATTTTAGATTCTTCGTAATTAACTGTAACCGCTCCTGAAGGAGAAATGTAACCACCAAAACCAGCCAAAGCACTAATGGTGTAAGTTATTGGCTCAAATGTTGCTTCAATTGTGTGGTTATCTGCAATATTTTCGAATGTGTAAGTAGATACCGCACCAACAGATACTTCATCAACTTTAACATCCTTGATTGTATATCCCGTATTCGGAGTGATGGTGAATGTTTGAGAACTCCCGTAGTTAACGGTAGCTGAATCAGAAGGAGAGATTAAACCTCCAATGTTTGAAGTAGCTTTAATAGTGTATGTATTCACTTCAAATACTGCCTCGATGGTGTGGTCAGAAGTAATATTCTGGAATGTGTAGGTTGAAACTGCACCAACCGAAACTCCATCAACCAATACATCCTTTATGCGATAGCCTGAATCGGAAGAGATGGTGAAGGTCTGGTCAACTCCACTGTCTACGGCAACAGAACCGCTCGGTGAAACGGAACCACCTGAACCTGCTTTGGTAGTTAAAGTGAAAATAGGGCCTCCGCAGATATTTGTAGTTTTAATGTCTGGAACTGTTTCTGTGATTTGAGGAGAACTTTCAGTCAGGGATACATCTTTTACTTGCGGTGAAACATCTTTAAGAACTATAGTTTTAGAGGAAATGCTTGGAGTAGAATCCGTTAGATAACTACAATCACCACGAATTTCTCCGTTTGAGTTGAGTTTTAAGACAAGAATGTCAACAGTTCCAGATACATCATCTCCAGTTCTCCCCCCTATTATATATCCACCGTCGATTGTTTGCTGGACAGAGACAAGTCCGTCGTATTTATTAATACCAAGTTTCTTTGTCCACTCCACAGAACCATCTTGCATTAACTTTAAGATAAGAGCTTCATTTTTAGTAAAACCAGCAGCAACATATCCTCCATCATTTGCTTGTTGAATATCATAAAGCAAAGCATTTCCGTTTACGCTTATTGCCTTTGCCCAATCAACAGAAAAATCTTCTTTAAATTTTATCGTAAGAGCATCTTGTGATGTAGAACCAGCTCCTTCTCCTGCTATTATGTAGCCATTATCAGATGTTTGCCTAACGAAATAGCATCCTTCAAAGTAATTTCCACTAAAGACTTTTGACTGAGATAAATTTCCATTTGAATCAATCTTTACGATAAGGACTCCCCAGCCGCTCACACCAAAAGATTTGGTTCCTCCTGAAGCAATGTATCCACTATCTTTTGTTTGCTGAATAGAAAATGCAAAATCAACATTGCTTCCGCCTATTGCTTTTGCCCATTCAAGAGAGTAATCTTGCTTTAACTTTATGATAAAAAAATCTACATTGTTATTAGAATTTTTGATATAACCTTCCCCTCCTATTATGTAACCGCCATCAGAAGTCTGTTGCATTTCCCACGGGAAAATATAGTCACCACTTTCGCTAAATTTCTTTGCCCATTCAATAGTTCCATCCTGCTTAAGTTTTAATATAAGAAGATTAGATTTACTCCCTCCGCTGTGAGAGTAATAATCCCCGGTACTTCCAGCTACAAGGTATCCACCATCTTTTGTTTGTTGAATAGATTTTGCCCAATCATCATCAATGCTTCCAAAAGTTTTTGCCCATTCAATAGTGCCGTCCTGCTTAAGTTTTATGATAAGAAAGTCAACGCCACCTGCACCAAAAGATTTAGTATTCCCTCCTATTATATATCCACCATCTAAAGTTTGCTGAATTCCCTGCTTTGGTGAGCAATAATCATTTTCACTTCCACCATATGTTTTTGCCC
>JAPLEC010000390.1 GCA_026391515.1 Bacteroidia bacterium
ATAATCTTTAACATCTTCTAGACCCATCTGTTTCTTTGTCCCTTTAATTGAAACAAAAGATTTGAGAACTGCCAGGGCTGCATCAGGATCATCGAGAAGGGCAATCTGTTCATTCAGGAAAGTACCGAGAAGGTCTGATACATTTCCGACTTTCCGCAACTGATCAATCGTAAATGATACATTCTGTTTATCACCTTTCCCCGTATCTATCTCTTCCACAGCTAAACGATAAACTTTGTCAAGGAAAACCTGCAGGTATGTCAGCTCAATATCCGGACTTCCCGGACTCAGATTTTCAATAAGTGCTTCCGGGAAACCTTCTTCGACGCTTATATTAAATATTTTACATGGTCCTTTTATTGCCTGGATAGCATTATTGATATCCATGTTTTCAATTCGAACTCTGTTTGAGAAAAAAATCGGGATGTGTTTTTCGAATTCGGTGACACTTGCCATGTACTCCTCCCTCATTACAAATATGAAGCGGCATTGAATATCTGAATCAACCAGGGCTTTTACTGTACGGACAAATAGTGATTTCTCCTCCTTGGAACC
The DNA here is from genome assembly GCA_026391515.1 of Bacteroidia bacterium. Lineage (GTDB taxonomy): Bacteria > Bacteroidota > Bacteroidia > Bacteroidales > VadinHA17 > LD21. The sequence goes on from JAPLEC010000390.1 coordinate 556, forward strand.
AAAAATAAAAAGCTCCTCAAACTGATCGAATATGAAATATATTGGTTTATAATGATCGAGATATAATGATTTCACAAATTTCTTAAACTGAATCTCAGAAGCCACATATTGTGATCTGGTAGTAAGCGAGGCAGCAACAATTGCGGCATACATGCTTTCCATTATATTTTTACCGCGTCGTATGTTCAGAGGCAGCCAGTCTTCATCCTTGAACTTATTCGCCAATCCGCAATTGATAAGCGAGGATTTCCCTGTTCCGGAAACACCATACACCAGCATTATTTTGCTTCGGAAAGCACGCCGGTATAATTCTTCTATCTCTTTTTCACGACCAAAAAATATTTCACGGTCTTCTTTGGTGAAACTGTCAAGAAATTTAAATGGTGATTTCATGGTATATCGGTTAATGAAGAATTATCACTTAAAATGGTAAAATATATGATTTACAGATTATTGCCGCTGTACCTGGAAAGTATTCATCATATCCCAGAACTGTGAAACAAGTATCGGATAGTTGTGCAGGCACTTGAGATCACACTTTTCAGTTACTTCGGTTCCTATATAATTCAGCTGGTCATTCTGAAATTTTGTGTACATAAAAATGTCTTCTTTTATGTCAAATTTCTCCTTGTCATCTATTATCTCAAGACTTGTATCAATTATAAGCGGAGAAAGATTAAGATACTCATCCAGAGTTTTAAGAGATTTCAAAAGCAATACTGATTGACTTTCAGCAAATTTTTGATCTTCAAGCTCCTGTGCTTTAAAATCAGAATCTGAGCTATTAAGAAGATCTATTATATGGTTAAACTTCGCCGGCTGATTTTTGGGGTGAAATACTTTTATCTCCCTGATGGAAACGAGTTTGTACTTACATAAAAAGGCTATACGCCCAAGAATATAAGTAAGTTTTTCCTCATATTCCACACAACGTTTTTCAATTTCCTGATGGGTAAGATTTATCTGGTAATGGCCGATATCATTTCTTTCAGGTACCCAGAAATCAAGAGCTGCATAGAATTTTTTGTCAAAATTAATACCCATTTCAGGCATGAACCATGGAATGGAATTTGCCTGTAGTAAGTTACCAATGGCCCTGATTATCCAGGTATAATTACCCATTGTTAAAACAAAAAGTCTGGAGCTGAATTCTTTTCCAAGAGTTTCTGATATATCAATTTTCTTTTCTTTATTTTCTTTCCATATCTGACAGATCATTACAAAACTTATGAACTGCATGCTGCGTTCAATAGTTTTAAATATCTGGTCCAGACGTAATCTGTCAAGTTGCCTCATTGACGCTGAAAACAACCTTCTTAGTTCAACACCTATAGGCCATGGGAAGTTCTTAATTACAATATCACCAAGAAACCGTGAATCCAGGGTTCCATCTTCATCTTCGTCAGTCATAAGCATTTTTTGCAAGGATGGTTTGTATTTCAGCATTTCCTGAAATACCTGCTGAATGAGAATTTCATTGATTGCGGCCATATTTCTTTGATTAATTGATAATTCGTTTTATGTTAAATAATATGAATTTCACCATTTTAGTTTATGGTTATAAGGACCCCGAAATTGTTGCCAGCATATCCTTAAACTGATCCAGCAGATTTGAATAATTATGCAGGCTACGCAGATCGCACCTCTCGGTCACCTCTGTTCCGACATACATCAGCTGATCGCCCTTTAACCTGGTGTACATGAATATATCCTTCTTTATATCGAATTTCTCCTTGTCGTCGATTATCTCTGAGTTGGTATCAATCACAAGAGGAGAGAGGTTCAGATATTCGTCAAATGTTTTGAGCGATTTCATTAACAGCACGGAACTGCTTTCAGCGAAACGGGATTCCTCAAGCTCCTGTGCCTTAAACCCTGAGTCGGAGCTGTTTAGAAGGTCGATCAGGTGATTGAACCTCGCCTCCTGGTTTTTAGGATGTATTACTTTAATCTCGCGAACCGAAACCAGTTTATATTTGGCAATGAATGCCATCTTTTCAAGGATGAGTGCGAGCTTCTCCTCATATTCTACACACCGTTTTTCAATCTCCTCGTTGGTGAGATTAATCTGGTAATGTCCTATCTCATTCCTTTCCGGAACCCAGAAATCTAGAGCTGCGTAGAATTTTTTATCGAAATTCTCACCCATCTCGGGCATGTACCAGGGAATAGCTTTTTCCTGCATAAATGTTCCTATAGCCCTGATTAGCCATGCAAAATTACCCATTGTCAGAACCATTATCCGATCCTGAAATTCTTTTTTGAAGCCTTCAGGAAGAACAAGCTTTTTCTCTTTGGTGTCCTTCCAGAGCTGGCATAACATTACGAAACCTATAAACTGCATGCTTCGTTCGATGGTCTTAAAGATCTGGTCGAGACGCATCCTGTCAAGCTGGCGCGTTGATGCTGAAAAGAGCCTTCTGAGCTCCACACCGATGGGCCAGGGAAAGTTCCTGATAATAAGATCTCCGAGCAATCGCGGATCAAGAGATTCTTCTTCCTCTTCGTCTGCGATAAGCATCTTTTGCATTGATGGTTTGTATTTCAGCATCTCCTGGAATACTTTCTGAATAAGAAGTTCGTTTGTTGCAGCCATAGGATTATGTTTGATTTAATTGTTATCTGAAAATGAAATTTGTCTGTTTAAATTAAGGTAA
>JAPLEC010000107.1 GCA_026391515.1 Bacteroidia bacterium
GAAGGTGTTATTTCAGTCTGGGACAACATAAACGGGAATGAACTTAAAAGTTTGAAGGGACACGATGGCGAAATAAAAAGTCTTTGTTTTTCACCTGATGATAAGACAATACTATCAGGAGGCATAGATAAAACTCTCAGACTATGGGATATAGCCACCGGGCTCCCCATCCGTACATTTACAGGACATATTCTTCCTGTTACAGATGTAAAGTTCCATCCTTCTGGCAAATACCTGGTGTCATGCTCATATGACAACACTATCAAGTTTTGGAATATTGACAGCACAAAAGAAATCGCATCCTTTGTCTTTATAGATTCCCTGGATTACGTATTCTATACACCTGATAAATATTACGCTGCAACAAAAAATGGCGCAAAAGCCCTTGGCTGGGTAAAAGGCACACAGGTCTGGAATTTCGACCAGTGGGATCTTCAGTATAATCGCCCGGATATTGTGTTTGGCAGAATGCCTGATCCCGACACAGCTATGATTAAGTTGTATTATAAGGCTTATCAGAAACGTCTTAAGAAAATGAAATTCTCTGAGAGTATGTTTAAAACCGGTTTCCATACTCCTGAGATACAAATTGAAAAACAGGCGCGGACAGCTCAGAATATGCTTGAACTGGATGTCTCAGCTATAGATACGCTTTATTCCATGGACCGCATTAACGTATGGGTTAATGATGTACCAGTGTTTGGTATCAATGGCATCAGCCTGCGCAATGAAAAACAAAGCGCTGGCGTTCCGGTCAAAAAACAGATCTCCCTTGCACTAGATGAAGGAGATAATAAAATTGAAATATCAGTTCTTAATTCGGCAGGAGCAGAGTCGTTGAAGCAGACCGCCTATGCAAAAAATGAAAACCCTTCCGTGAAAAAGGATCTTTATTTTATTGCTATAAGTTGTGCAGACTACAAGGATAACCGCTATAATCTGAAATATTCCGTAAAGGATGGCCGCGATATGGCAAAACAGTTTGCAGCTTCGGGAAGCGACTTTACCAATATCTTCATAGATACACTGTTCAACAAAAATGTCACAAGGGAGAATGTTGCCGCACTAAAGGGAAAGCTTCTCAAAACGAAAGTTGACGACGAGATAATACTATTTGCCAGTGGTCATGGACTCCTGGATGACAGCCTTGACTTTTACTTTGCCACATATGATATTGATTTCCGTCACCCGGAAAGTAGAGGGATATCTTTTGATGATTTCGAAAATATAATGGATAGCATTCCTGCAAGAAAAAAGGTTTTCCTGATGGATGTCTGTCACAGCGGAGAGGTGGATAAAGATGAAATGGGTGGACTGACAGCTTCAAATGCTAAAAAAACCAGTGATATTACTTTCAGGGGAAATGTCAAAGAATATGAAACAAGGGGAGCTGACATGGCTACCCAGTCAGGTGTCTCTTTAAATAACTCATTTGAGCTGATGCAGGAGCTGTTTTCCGGCCTTGACAAGGGAACAGGAACAACTGTGATATCAGCTGCTGCCGGAAAAGGTTATGCTCTTGAATCGCCTCAGTGGGACAATGGAGTATTTACTTATTCAATCATAAACGGATTGAAGAACCATGCTGCTGATAGAAACAAGGATGGGACTATTTCGATTTCAGAATTAAAAGATTATTCTATCAAAGAGGTGCAGCTCCTTACAGATGGTCAGCAGAAACCCACAGCCAGGAGAGAATCAATCAATTATGACTGGAAGATATGGTAGCAGTAAATTATTTTAAACAGTTAATCTTTTATACAACGCACAGAAAAACCGCTTGACTTATTTGGGCTAATCGGTACACTGGGAGGGCTGGGGTTTGTTATTTACGGCCTCTTTTTTTATTCAAAAGAGAAACATAACACGTCAAAATAATACTCTGCAAATATCCTCATATGTCTTTAATGTTTCAGGATACACGTTAATTGTAAATGTATATTCACCAGAAATCCGTGTGACTTTTTCGAAATCAGCTGCTTTCAGATATGCCAATTTATTATCCCTTGTAATACCCCACAATATATTTTCTTTTTGCGGATTAAATTTAATTTTAGTTTTATAACGGAAAATTGCATTTCTTCCTTTTTCTACTAAAACAACGTTATTTAATATTATTTCATTCCCTTTTGTGTCTTTGTACTTTGGAAGTAATTCAGCTCCCTGCGGGTATGCAGTCGGGGAATCACAATTTATAAATCCGAATCCGCTTATTTCCAATGTTCTTGTTATCTTTTCTTCTCCGGTAAGATTAGTTACTTCGGTTTTATTAAATAAATCAATTAATCCTAAATCAACATATTTTTGTTTTACATCAAAATAATTTTCCCATTTGAGTTCCACATCTTTTTTCATTTTATCGCGCTTTGCAAATAAGGTTTTATACTTGCTCTGGTAAACCTTAATGGCATTATCATAATCAATCCCCTCTTTAAATGACAGATAGCAATTACAGCTATCTTCTTTATGCGCGCCATAAGCATCAAAAACAAAAATCACATTAAATATTCCCTTACCTGAATCTTTAACTTTTATTTCCGTACCGCTAAATCCATGATATTTATTATCAACCGGCTCAAAAAGTACATTCTTGTAAATATTTAATTCCGGATATCTGCTTGTTAAATCACTTACTTTAAATGCAAATTGTCCTGCTTTTTTTGGCATTGGAGGAATTTGAGGCAATGAGGCTATGATTTTTTTGTAATCGGCAGTTTCAACTTTATCTTTACCCAAAAAGTTCCATTTGCCTGTAACTGTATCAAGCCGGTAAACATTGTATTCATTACCTTTTTGAAAACTATTCATCTGAACCTGAATTTTGTTTTGCGGGTTTGGAAAAACATGTTGTCCATCAGAAGAAGCATTGATTTCAATCATACCAGCTGTTTCAAAAACCTGCTCTATGCCTGCACTGTCATATACCATTGGTATTCCACCAAGATAAACATCAAACGCATTGGTGAATTCTCTGTAGGTCAGTTCAACATTGCCTTTTACAGGTTTCCCTTCATTATCAAGAAAAGCATTTTCAGGTATTATTATTTTACTTCCTGTCTTATAAGATAAAATGGTATCATTTCCGGCACCTACCTGGTATGTGGTATTTTCAATCCGGATATCGCGGAAAGGGACAAAGAAAATACTTTCAACTGCAGACACTATCTCTGCCTTTTTTTTATTCCTGTTGTTACAACCAACAGCTATAATTGTAATCATGAAAACATAAAAAAAATATTCCATTCTGTTTTTAGTGTTCATATTTTTGGTTTTTAAGTTTGAGTATAGCGATAGCGTGTATGTGTAATCCTGACCAGCGAACAGAAGAAGTTCAACTTCATAAGATTATGGGTTTTAGGTTTTCAACCATCTATGCAAAACAAGGTTACATAAAGAAATTGTCTTTGCCTTTATTTCTCCCACCACCTTTCTATTGTTGTTAAGTCAATCTTTTTCGGGTCAGAAAGGATACCGTCTTTTGTGACAATGGCTTTGTATCCTGCATTAACTATAATTGTATTTCCTTCTTTTATCCCTTTCATTTCAACACTTCCTTCAATAACGATCAACTCTGTCCCCTTTTCTTCATCGTTATAAACAAGGAACTGGGTTGCCCTAACTGCCACTGCACATGCTGGAGTTCTGACTTCGAATTTTTTCGTAATATATTCTTTAGTGTGTTTCTTTATAGAGTCATACTCATCCACCATTTTCTTTTTAAATTCATCTTTAACTGTTTTTAAATCTTCTTTGTATGCATTTATCTTCTCTTCCATCGTAGCCTGATAATTTTCCAGTTTTTCAACATTGAAATTGACCTGTCCTTTAATCATGTTCATTACCTGTGTGCCTGCTTCATCTTCTTCTATCTTTACCTGAGAATATGGTCCGATATTCATAGTTCCTCTGCCATCAAGAAATTGGAGATCGATGCTACTGTTCTCATAAGTCGAGACTTCATCGCCCGTTTCAAGAAAGCTTTTTTGGTTTTTTTCAAAAGTGAAGTGTTCACCATTTTTTTTCTGTATGGATACACGACCTGAGTAGTTAGTAATTACTGATTTTATCTTCTGAGGATTTGACAGTGATTTTGAAAATTCATTTTTTACGGTTGCAAGGGCTAATTCAACTCTTTTTTGATTCTCTTCTGATGATTTCTTCATCTCTGAATTTTTCTCTTTTGCAGCCTTTGCTCTGGCCATTGCATCACTGGCAATCTTTTCAGCTTCAACATTGCGATTCTCTCTTGCAACCTTTATAATGTTTCCAGAATTACTAATTGTTTTGTCACATTTTTGAATAGCACTTTCGCATTTCTGAATATCTGCTGTTGCATCGGCCCGCATTTTCTCAAGCTTGAATATAACACTCAGCAGAAGATCGCTTTTTTCAGAATTTGATACCTGTGCCTGAGAAATAGAAAACAAACCAAGTGAAACAATAATAATAATTATAGATTTTTTCATCGTAACCTGCTTATAATTCTTTTTCTATCAGAAATTCCCATTTGATAATCTCATCCTTAAGTACCCTGGAGTTAGGGGTGTCAGGCTCTGCCTGAAGATATATCTTCATATAACGTATAGCCGACGGGTATTTTTTCAACTCACCATCCACAAGGGCGATGTTATAATATAGCTTTGCGACATAAGGCGCAATCTGAATAGCCTTCTTAAATTCTGAGACTGCTTGTTCAAAGTCGCCCTCTTTTACCAGCATTTCTGCTCTTATTGCATTTTTCCTTGCATCCTCAGGAAGCTCAGAGAGTAAAGGATTACTTCTGATCATACTGAACATATTATCAAGAATTGCCTGTGTTTCAGTATCATCTGCTATTTTCAAGGCAATAGAAAGTTCTGATAAAGCCTCTTTATACTGATTCTTTGATTTAAATAAGCTTGCCTTATCTCTGTGTTCTTTTACCAGGGATTTGAATGTTTGCAGCAATACAATACGGTTATTCATTAGCGGGATATTCTTTGAAGATAAATCCTCTTCCGGCATTAAGAGATAGACATTTATAGCCTCATTTATCCTGCCGTTTTTTGCATATGCGGTTGCCTCGAGCAAGCTGGCTTCCGGACTATCTTTTATCTGAGATAGAAGTTTGACAGATTTAATGGACGATGCCAGCCGGGCATCATTTAAAGCCTCATTAAAGTTTCCCATTTGTCTGTATATAATGCTGCGTAATCCCAGGCTTGAAGCTGCTGCTTTCTGCACAATTTTTTCTCTGACAATAGACTGTTTTATTATCTTCTTTGACCTCTCGATCGTTAAATTAACCTTCGAACCTGCAACTCCTGTACATCCTGAATTAATTTTTTCAAGATTCCATGCCTTGGTTGATTTCCCGTCAATCTCTATTATTTTATCGCCAATTTGCATATCTGCCTTTTTTGCAGGTCCCGGGTCATTAATCTCTTTAACAACCGGATAATAATTTATAATGTCGAAGCTTATCCCAATACCACCTTGAATAGTCCATAGTTCTATAGCCTTATTTATTGGAACAAGGGCATTATCATAACTGCCCATTTTGTAATATGCTTCGGAAAGATAAAAATAATAGACCGGCACGGATGGTGCAGTTTCTATTGCCTTTTTATATGCTGCTGCTGCTTCGTTGTAAGCGTTTTTCTCCATAAGAAGACCCCCCATCCAATCATAAGCATTTTCATTTTTAGGATTTATTTCGATTGATTTTTTTAGCGCCTTTATCGCCTCATCGTACTGCTTTTTCCTGCCATATGCAGCCCCGAGCGATATATAGCCATCAGCATTATCAGGTTTTAGCTCTATCGCCCTTTTGGCTGCTGTTATTGCTTCGTCATACTGTTTGTTTTCTCTGTAATACCTCGATAGCCTTACAAAGTTTTTGGAACTATCAGGTTCGAGTTCTATCATCTTCTTTATAGATGAGATAGCCAAATCAAGCTGTCCAAGATTATCGTATGCTATTGCTAAAAAAGACCATGCATTCTCTTTATTCTTAGCGTGTGGTAGATTAATACCCTTTTTGAGTGATTCGACAGCTTCCTGGTATTGTCCATTATTGTCATAAGCATAACCTAACCACCTATAATAGTCTCCATCCTGAGGAGCTAATTTTGTGCATTCTATAAAAAAGGGAATTGCATTGCTGTATTCACCTTTTAGATATGCTGCATGCCCCTTTTCAAATTGTTTACCCTGACTTAATGCGCTATTGCATAATATTACCAAAATTACTGTTATGAATAAAATCCTTAGTTTTTTCATTTGTTCATATTATTTTTCTTCTTCTGACTGTATCTTACCCTGTATCTGGGTTTTTAAATTATTAAATTCAGTTTCTGATTTTGTTTTTTTACTTAAAAATTCTCCTTCTGCATTTTTTGCCAGGCGTATTTCCTTGTCAGCGTCCGCTAATTCTTTCTGAGCCTGGATAAGTAAGGAATCAACATTGGATTTTTCTTCAACATTTGCAGTACGATTTCGAATTTCATTAATTCTTGTATTTACTGCATCTTTCTTTAACTCTGCTTTCTTTATTGTATCACGTGCTTCCTGTAACTTAGATTCAATATACTGAAGGTCTTTAAACTTCACATTCATTTCATTGTAGAGAATCTTAACCTCTTCCATTCTTTTTGCCTTCTCATCAGATACTTTAGGTATTCTGCATTCAATATAGGTTGGCTCACCAGACATTACCCTTTCTGCCTGATCAGCATAAAATCTTGCATCAACATCGTTTGTGCTTTTCTTAGCCAGGTCTGAAAAGTATGCTGAGCATAAGAGTCTTTCCCATTCGGTATACTTT